>JAEOTN010000552.1 GCA_016839865.1 Promethearchaeota archaeon
CCCGAAATGTGGGATGCTGTAAAGTCGATGGATAACAGCAATTTAGGCGATGATGTTGAAAGAGATGACCCGACTGTTAACAAGTTAGAGCAAACGGCTGCAAAATTAGTCGGGAAACCAGCAGCTCTTTTTGTAACCTCTGGAACCCAGGGAAATTTAACTTCCATTTTGTCCCAAACACAACCTGGTGAGGAAATCTTAACAGAACAACACAGTCACGTGGTAAAATGGGAAGTCGGAGGAGTAGCCAGAATTGGAGGATTAATGGTGCGTACATATCCCTCTGAAAAAGGTAGTTTTAATTCCTCCGATCTTAATTGTCTTGTTAGAGATCAATCAGATATCCACCAACCTAAAACAAGTTTGATATCTTTAGAGAACACTCACAACTATCATGGAGGAATCGCTTTATCATCACACATATTCAAAAAAACAAGAGAATTCGCTAATACCCATAAATTAAAAATACACTTAGATGGTGCAAGGATATTCAATGCGTGTGTTGCTTTACAAAAACCTGTTACCGATTATACAAAATATGTAGATTCCATTCAATTTTGCCTCTCCAAAGGATTATCCTGTCCTATTGGATCTATTATTGCAGGATCTGAGGAATTCATTGAACACGCTCGAAGATGGCGTAAAATGCTTGGTGGTGGGTGGAGACAGGCTGGAATTATTGCAAGCATGGGACTTGTTGCTCTAAAGTCAGAATGGATACAACGATTAAGCGAAGACCATACTAATGCTAAAATTTTAGCAAAAGAACTATCTATAAATGAGGATGAAATTCCCATACATGTACCTACTCCTGATACTAATATAGTCATGGTAGAATTCACTAATTCCATCGAAATGGAGAAATTATATGAAATAGTGAAAGATTTACACAAACAAGGCGTCCTATGTTATGAAATGGGTCCACGAATTCGAATTGTAACGCATTACGGGATTACTGAAGATGATATAAATTATTGTGTACCTGTGATTAAAAAAACTCTACATGAACATTTGGGATGATTTTAATCTCGTAAAGGTTTTAAAACCCAACCCGCTGTGCGATTAGTAAGGGGTTCCATGGATTTTTTCTCTTTAATGTCAAATGGGCTATTAAATAGGAATTTACCTGTTTTTTCTATCTCGGAATGGACTAATTCCTGCTGATTTGTAGTCAAATCTCCGAAAATGAAAAACTTAACAGAAGGATCTTTTATTTCCCAATCCCAAATCCCAACAATCTTGCCATTTAATGTTATGACATTGGTTGCATTTCCCGATCGATCAAATATATAGTCCTTTCCATACTCTTGGATATATCGATCTCGGAATTTATACCCCATTATGTACGGATCCAAGCAAGGAAGGATGGATATCACTGATTCATGCATTGGTTGAAGATCTTTTAGTATTTCTACATCACTCCTATGGATATAGAAATCCAAGTTAAAAGGTTTGATATCAACTGTAGTTAATGTATCAGCGATTGTTTCCAATACATTTCTTACAAGTGTTTTATTCAGTCCAGTCCACCAAACAATATCATTTTCACATACTGGTCCGTATTTTGCAATATATTTAGAAATCAATTCTTGAGTTGCTTCACTTTTGGAAATTGAATCAATTTTGATGTTTGGAACCGCTTCTTCGAATAGCTCATAAGTAGGCATGCGGTCCATCCAATTCTTTCGAGGTTTACTTCTAACAATTAAACCCTTATCAGAAAAATAAAATATGATAGAACTAAGATCTGGTTTTGGTTGAAGTTTTTCTCTGATTTCCCTAGTTGTCAAGGGTTTATTCTCTAGGATCGTGGAGAATTTCTTTTGAAATTCAGCTTTAATATCCTCACTAATCTTAAAATGGTCTAAACGTTTTTGTGTTTGCTTCAATCGAGAATCCAGTGTTGCCATATGCATTATCGGAATTAGAGATTGATATTGAAAAAAAACCGTTCCTCGAATACACCTGATTTTCGCAATGTTTTTACTATCAAACAAAATTTCATGTAATTGCTGTGTTGTGAATGATTTTCCGCGACAAAATAATGAGATATAAGGAGTTGTGTTGTTTGTTGCATGTAAACCTAACAAATCTTCCATAATCTGAACAATATTATCAGTTTTAGTGTTTTGAGTGAGATGAGATTTCTCCAATACAATTCGATTTGCGACCTCTCGGGATATTTCCATAG
>JAEOTN010000553.1 GCA_016839865.1 Promethearchaeota archaeon
ACATATAAAGAAAGGAAAATTAATTAATCTGAATTATCCAAATTGTATTATTGAAACCAAACGTACAGATAGACTTTGGAAGTGAATGAAAATAATCTCGACAACATTAAGCATATGGGATCTTGGAGGTCAAGAGCGATTCGATTCGTTCAAAGAAAGTTACATGCGAGGTACAGCAGCAATAGTTTTGGTGTTTGATCTCGTAAATTTCGATTCCTTCAGCAAATTGGATTACTATTTAGAAACAGCACGAAATGGAGCCGGCAATGTTCCCATTTTACTGGTAGGAAACAAATCGGATCTTGAAACCGAAGAAGAATTAGGCCAAGTGATTCACCAAAATGAGATAGATGATTGGATGCGTGTAAATAAAATTGCTGATTTCATGAAAACTTCTGCGAAAACTGGTGAAAACGTCCGAAAGATGTTCACTAAAGTTGATATCATGTCTTTGGTAGAATTGGGTGATAAACCTCGCTTAGGAGAAGTCCAAGAGGACGGTTTCTTATTTAAAGTAGTAGTCATTGGAGCTGCTGGAGTAGGAAAAACCTCGTTAGTGCATCGCTTCACGGAAAACGTATTTCTACAAGACTATAAATTAACTGTGGGAGTCGATTTTATTGTAAAGAATTTGGATATTGATGAAGATTTACTTCCTGCTGATGTAGCACAGAATTTAAAGGGTTACCTAGAAGAAGTAATAGCGAAAAAAGCATTAACTCCTGTAGAAGAAAAACCAGAACCAACAATCGAGCTACCACCAACACCAGTGCCAACGCCTGAACCTAGAATTGAGCTTGAACCAACTCCTGAACCGGTAATAGAACATCCACCTGAATTCATAGTAGAAAAACAGATAGAACCCATATCTACACCAAAAGAAGTTCCACCAGAAAAAACAATTGCAGTAGTTTATAATAAACGGATGACACGAAATTCGCGAAATAAGTTTATCTTCAAAATCCAATCTGAGCATTTCTTCACAAAACCTTATGTCGAAATCACAATAAAACCCGAATTTCCTGGTTGTATTGTAACTCCTGATAAAATAGTGTTAGATCAAGCTAAGACTGAAGAACAAATCGAGTTCAATATTACTCCTGTAGCTACTGGAAAAATGGACGACGCATGTATGAAAATATTGCATGATAAAAAGCAAAGATATTTGTTCCATACACCTAGCAATGTAGTTACGTTAACTCCCGTATGGATTTTATTCGTATTATCGTTGGTCTTCTTGACTATGGGACCATTATTTGGAGTATCTACTGGTTATTCAATTGGACCACTCTCAATGACTCTATTAACTCTAATTATTGGGGGTGTATTGTTCATCATTTGTGCAATATTTTATTACATAGCAATGAAAAAACATACCGAGCAAGCAGAATTTACAATCAAAGATAAATGACCATTATAGGTCTTCTTTTTTAATATTCTAAGGATTTCATACGTTCTGAGATAATATTCGCAGTTGTATCATCATACATTATTTTATAGAGTTGATGAGCTTGTTGCAAATTTTCTTGAGCAGAATTAATTTCATTTAGGTCGAGATGAATGTCTGCAATTTTTACATGGAGGTCGGCTTGGTTTTTCCTATAATTTTCCTCCTTAAACAACTCAATTGCTTTATCATAGTATGCTAAAGCTTTGGAGTTCTCATTTAAATCATTAGAATAAACATCTCCAATGTGTTCTAATATAGATCCTTCTTGTTCTTTTTCTCCGAATTTCTGATACATTTCTTGAGCAAGCTCGAAATATTCAATGCACTCAGTCTTCTTTCCTTCTATTGAGTACAATTTACCCAAGTTTTCATAAAAGAATGCTTCTTTCCGATCCAGACCTAGAGTTCTCACCAAATTAAGTCCTTGGATCAAATTATCTTCAGCTACTCGAAATGCTCCTTCATCAATATATATGGCTGATAACAATTGATAATCTTCAATGCATTCACGAAAATATTCGTTCCGCTTCTTTATTGAAAGAGCAAGGTTTGTATATTTTTTAGCTAGATGGTTATATGCTGATCCTTGAGCATAGTACAATATTCCAAATTTGGAAAATACAATGGCTAAACCATAATAATTTTCTTGCTCTTGAAAAAATTCTGCATTTTTCATTAGTATTGCATAGGCTCGGGCATAATTTTGCAACTTTAGGTATACATCAGCAATATTATTAAAAATTAATACTTTGTCGGCCAAACTAGATTTTTCATAAGCCTCTTGATATTTTCTCAAAGCAGAATCAAATTTATTCAATTTTAGGTAGATATTTCCAATGTTGGTAAGAACCCTGGTAGTTCTAGCAGAATCACTTAAAGATTCCAAAATTTCAATAGATTCGTCAAAATAGTTAAGCGCTGTGTAAAAATTCCCGTTTTCCTCATAGAATAGACCTAATTCATTTTTCACAGTAGCTAAACCAATTTTTCCTTCTGTTGTCGAAGCTGCAGTATATTCCTCTTCTGCAGATTCTAAGTACCTTAGTATTTCTGACTCATTTGCATTCATCGAAAGTAATCGATTTGCTAATTGTAATTTTAGTTTCGCTGAAGAAATCCCTACTTTACTTGCTTGTTCGATGTCAGAACGTAATTTTTGTATTTCAAAATCTTGATCTAACAATGACAATTCGAAATCTGCATAATCTGTAGGAGCACTCTCTTGGAATTTTGACTCGAAATTTGCGACTAAATCTTCATCTGATTCCATTGAGATTGGTGGGTTTTCGAAATTATCCAAAATATTAGTGCTTGTGTTAATTAGACCTCCTGATGTCTGATATTGTTCGGTAAGGTCCACCAAAGATCTAGCAAAATAGAATTTGTCTTCCTCTTCAGGATGAAAAATAGAATATGGTGTATTTTTTATATGATCTCCATCGGTTTGATACACTAAAAACCCATTATTATATTGAGACACTTTTGTGAAGTCAAAAATTATGATTATTGAACCCGCATTAAACTTGGATAAACTGGAAACATCGGTTTTTGATAAGGTCCCTCCGCTCTTAGGGGACGCATGAAAATACCCGCACACAAACGATTTATCCTCTAATTCACTTAGGTCTCCAGTAAATCCTGTTTCAGAGATCTCTCGTTCGTTCAAAAATCCTTCACCAAATGGAAAGAACTGTTTTATATCAATACTATCAAGATTTTGTGTTCCTACGACAAATCCATATGTATGTTTTAAATCCTCTGGGGCCATTAACCGATTTGCAAACTTCCCAGAAAACAAAATCATATCATGAAAGCATTTTGATGAGATTCTCACGCTATGATGTATCACATCTAGGAAAAGACAATTCAAACCTTTATTTTTATTTAAGGAATGGATCTAAATTGTATGAACGAATCTTTTTCTTAGACTTGAGAAGTTCCTCCAAAATTTCTTCATAATTTTCAGATTTTGGATTATGTACAGCGACGTAGTACTCTTCGATTTGCTTGCGCATCCATGTGTTCAATAATCTTTCGAGATTGATAACATCATAAAAATTGTGTTCTATAGTTTTATAGATCCCCCCGATATATGTATCGGCATCTGCAATGTAGTATTTATACGCTAATGGGACTTCTGCACTTGGAAGGTTTTCTTCTCGTTCAAAATCTAATAAATGTTCCTCTGCAGTTGTTAATCGATAATTTGGAAGTAAATTCTTGTAATTTCTACGAATTGCATTGTATAGATCAAAATGAATAAAACAATCAAAAAATGTTTTAGACAATTCAAAAATACTCGAAATCTTTTTTGAAGAGTCATGTTCAGCTAGTGGAATTACTTGAGAAAAAATTTCTTCAATATCTTCTGATTCAAATAATATTGATACACGATTTCGTATAAAGGGAATATCAAAAGTTCGTCCATTGTAGGTTACAAACATTTTATATCGCGGAAGTAATTGTAAAAAATAATATATTACGGCGACTTCCTCTGCTATTTCCCTCGCAAATAATAATTCAGTTTGAAATTGATGGTTTTCTTTAGAATAATATCCAATTCCTATGAGAAATATTTCAGCACTTGATTGACCTGTAGTTTCAATATCGATAAATAAAAGATCATTGCTTTCAACACAAAACAAGAAATCTTCATCATGAGTTTTTTTCAAATCGCGTAGCTGTTGAACGTCTTTACTAGAAATTTTCTGTAATATGTCATGGATCTCGCAGGAATTTTGTGTATATAAGCCCAATAACTCGGAAATATCATTAACATTTCGATTTTTCAGTTGGGTAGATTTCTTTGCGCCAATTCCAGGAATTAATTGAAGCTCTGATCGCAAAATTCTCTCAAATAAAAATAATTCTTCCTTCTTAATGGGATTGATCCCAAATTCTTCTATGTCAAATGGATCCTTAATCCTGAGGAATTCTCCAAACTCAT
>JAEOTN010000554.1 GCA_016839865.1 Promethearchaeota archaeon
TCAACCATTATTGAGTTAATATACCTTGTTGATGGAATAAAAAACGGAGAAAAATCTAGAGAGATTGGATTCTCTGTCGGATTTCATTGATCTTTTTTGAGATATATTGAAGATCGAACTTAAAACGATCAAGTTGTGCTGCATAATTACCATCCGAAATCAAACCTCTCTCATGTTTTCCCCTGAAATCTTTGCGAGATTTTTCGATAGCATACTTTTTCCCTTCAAGAGCGATTAATTCTTGGTATAGCTGAGTCTTATCCATTTTTTCATAAGGTATTGACTCTTCTGGAAATTCTATGCCATCCATTGGTGAGGGTTTGTTATCAGGTACATGCAATCCTTGTTTATCTGTTGGTTTACCGTCAGGTACATGTAATTTAGCAGATTTTTTCTTACCTCTTCTTCTCTTGCCTTTCTTCTCTTGTTTCGAAAAAGTTTCAAATAAATCAATTTGAGTATCTTTTACTGTTGGTTCTGTAGGTTTAACTACATTAAATTTAATTGCAGACTCCTTGGATTCTTTTTTGGCTTCTTTTCGTCTAGTCTTTGTCACTGGTTTTGCCTGGAGTTTGATCGTTGGTTTTTTAGGTTGTAGTTTAGGTTCGGGGATTGGTTCTTGTGGAGGAATAGGTTGAAGTGGTTCTTCTGTTACCTCAACTTCAGGTTCAGAGGGTAATTCAACAGCTTTGGTCTGAATTGAAGGTTTTACTACGATTTTTGGTTTTACAGGTTGTTGAGAAATGGTTGTCGCATGCGTTTTTACGCGTGGTTTAGAAACTTTCTTTTTAAATGCCCCAACTTTTAGTTTTGGTGGTTCTTTGGGTCGTTCTTGAGGATGCAATGAAGGGATTGACTCGAGTTCTTGTTGCTTTTGTTCAACAACTGTAGGTTCTTTAGGTTCCTCTTCATAAGGAATGATTTTTTGCTTTGGTTTTGTTACTTTTGGGATGATAATTTTTGGAGTTGACAATTTACTGGAAGGAGATGGTTCAGTTGCTTGTGATATTTTGTTTTTTACCTGTTCTAAAACGCTCTTCATAATATCTTCTTTGCGAATTTTTACCTTAGCAGCCGTTTTAGTCATGGTTTCAGTGCTGCGTCCCATAGTGGAATCAGGATGCTGTGAAGAGGCAGTTGAGGGTTTAGATTTATCAGCAATCATATCACCCTTACCTTGATAAGGTGCTTTCTCAATATGTGCAGAATCCGGACTAGCGAGATAGTCTTCTGCGACTTTATTTGTGACCGCTTGGATAACTTTTGTTACATCCGCGTCCGGGGGTAAATTTTTCATGGCACGGTCTAATGCGGCTCTTAATTGCTCGGATAGAGCATCTGTTGCACCATTTGTTACAACCGGGGTCCCCTTCGCTGTCTCTGGTTCTGCATGCCGAATGAGAAAACGGTTTAAAATAAGTTTTAGATTAGTTACTAGCTCTGGTTTTTCTTTAAACCAGAATTCTAAAGTGTCCCATTCTTTAGCCATCCCTAATGTAGTTTTTAATAGTTCCAAATTGTCTTCCATGTTTTCTGGAGGGATATGCATAATTAAAGCCTCTAAAAGCGTTATGATTTCTTTTTGAGAGTCCTCCTCTTCATCGGGTGTGGGTTCTCCTTCTGTTAAATAGTTGTAAATATCCCGTAAACGCTTTATTCTGTTTCTAAACTCCTCATTCATGCTCTAGTGCACCAGTTCTCCAAAGGCTAGTATCCTATATCCTAATAATAATCCAGCTATATATGTTTTTTTTGCTTAGAAGATTTAGAACTGCAGAGAATTTTGAAATTTTTCACCATCTCTTCCAAATTCTCAAAAGTTGGGATATTATTTTCTCTTAATTGTCGAATTATAGGAAATATCTGATTATTGTCCCCAAAGATCCAAGTGAAGATAGGCTTTCTATGTTTTTTATGTAATTCGTATAAAATATCTAAATCAAAAGGAAATTCATTTACATAAAACACTGTAGTCATTAATCCCTCAACATTCTCATCTTGTAGAACGATGTCAATTACTTTTCGATGTACATCATTAGAATCACCTTTTGCTTTTTCAATCGCAGGCCATATATCTAGGAGTGCAAATCGATTAGGGGTCATCCATTCAGGATATATATTAGCTAATTGGGTATATGTTGATTCTTGAAGATTAGGTAACTTAAGACTATGTTTCTCAACCAGATCTGCTACAACAGAGCCAGAACCTCCTGAGACAGTTACTAGGGCTAATTTACCCTCTTCCGGTAGGAAGTCTTTTGCTTTCAACACCATAGATTTTGTACGAGCATATTGAAACATCTCATAGAACGTGCTTGCAGTTGAAATATGACTCTGATTGATTAATCCTTGAATTAAATTCGAATTTTCGGCTATTGCACCCGTGTGACTTTTTATAGCCCGCATTCCCAAAGAACTAATACCACCCTTTAATAGATAAACGGATTTTCCGATTGTGCGTGCATAGTTACACAAATCAATGAATTTACGTGCATTAGCAAAATTTTCTAAATAACAAACTACAATGCCGACAGTGGGATCTGATAGGTAATATTCTAGAAAGTCATTTTCAGTGAGATCCATCTTGTTTCCTATAGATGCTATATATCGAAAACCCACTGAAGGGAATTTTGTACATAGGTAGATTAGATAACCTCCATTCAACATTCCACTTTGAGAAATTACACCAATTTTTCCTCGTGAATATCCGTATTGCTTAATAAATGGAGAAAAAAAACCCGAGGAGTTAGTTTCAATCGTAGTCAATCCAGTACAATTTGGACCTACAATTCGAATTTTTCTGAAATTGTCAGTGATTTCTCGAATCTGGTCTCGTAATTCAAAACCCCTTGTGCCAATTTCTTCAAATCCAGCAGCTTGGATGATCGCACCTCTAATTCCGGTTTTAATACATTGTTCTAAAACACCAGGAATTACCTTGTTAGGAACAAAAAGTATGGCTACATCAATGGGATCTGTAATGTCGGTGAGAGATGTAAAAAATGATAATCCTAATGCATTTCCTCCTTTAGGATTAATTGGATAGATTTTCTCTGGTGGAAATCCATTGGTTAGTAGGTTCTCTAGAATACGATATCCACCTTTCAATCTAGTAGTAGATGCACCAATTACAGCTACTGACTTTGGATGAAATAGTAAATGAACATTTTCATTACTCATACTTGAAAATTTCTATGTTCATTTCTTTAAAAAACTGGGTGTAATTAGTAATTAAGAAAGAATGAAAATGAAAAGAAAAATTATGTAATTGAATCTATACTCTACGACCACGACGTCCACCCTTTCTTCGAGTGTTATCATGAGCAATTGGAGTTACTTCAAATATTCTACCGATTCTAAGACCAGATCGGGCTAAAGCTCGAATTGCAGCTTGTGCTCCCGGCCCAGGAGTTTTCGCATGACGCCCTCCAGGTGCACGGACTTTAATGTGCAAACCGTTTATACCTTTGTCTTTAAGCATTTGAGCCACTCTGAAACCACACTGCATGGCAGCATAAGGTTTTGCCTCATCTCGGTAACTTTTTACAACCATTCCACCGGAAACACGAGCAATTGTTTCTGCACCTGATAGATCTGTTGCAGTTAAGATTGTGTCATTATAAGAGGAAAAAATGTTAACAATAGCCCATTTCATAGATTTATCCATACTCATTTGATTTCACTTACTCCTTTTCCTTAGTAGTTGTTTTTTTAGTTGATTTCTTAGCAGTCCTTTTTGCAGTATTTTTGGCAGTCTTTTTGGTAGCCTTTTCAGGTGTCTTTTCAGTAACCTTTTCAGGTGTCTTTTCAGTAGTCTTTTTGGTAGTCTTCTTACGGGTGCTTTTCCTTGAGATTGGTTTACGTGTAGTTCGTTTTCGTGGAGTGGGAGCAGATTCTTCTTTAGGTACTGTTTTTAACACAGGTTTGTCGCCAAAAATCTTCTCATTTCTCCCGTTAAAAGGAGAATGATCTGAAAATGCTAGAGAATCTTCCTCATCGATCTTTACTAAATAAGCAGGACTATTTATCACTTTACCCCGAATTGCAATGTGTTTATGAGCTACTAGTTGACGTGCTTGATAGATGCTACGTGCTAATCCTTTTTTGAATACAACGGTTTGCAATCTACGATCTAAAATATTATCTACAGACAAGCTTAATACATCATCCGTTGTTGCTTCGATGCCAACGAGACCAAGTGAACGCAATCGTGTCGTTAATTCTCCAAAAGCGATTTGCCGCTGGTGTTCAGGCATAGTTTTCAGGTCACGCGCAATTCTACGGAAGTTACTTAACTTATAGTGAGTTTTCCATAACTCTCTTTTATTTCGAAGTCCATATTCTCCAAGATATTTCAATTCAGCATCGATTCGCGCTTTTTCAAAAGGCATGAGAGGTCTTTTGAATTTTTTTCTAAGTTTTCGTGGATCTCCCATCTGTCATCACTTCGTAGATTTCTTCTTTCGGCGATAATACCCGACTGTAAGACCCTTTCGGCCTGTACAACGTGTTCTTTGTCCTCTTACTTTCAATCCGAGTTGGTGACGCATACCTTTCCAAGATCGGGTTCGTTTCATTCGATCAATATCCACTTTCAAAACTAGATCTAAATCTGTGCCACTAATGTGACGATGGGTTCCGGTTCTAATATCTTTTTGTCGGTTAACCATCCATCCTGGAATACCATTTTCCATAGGATTTTTGATGATTTTTTCCAAAGAATCGCATTCAGATTCTGAGAGTTCTCCCATTCGTCTACGTGGACTTATTCCAGCGATACGAACAACAGCTTGGGAGAAACGGATACCAACCCCTTTTATTTGTGCTAATCCATACTCCACTGGCTTATTCCCATCAATTGAAGTTCCAATCATTCGAATAAGTAAGCGGAAGTTTGGGGATTTGTGGTATATTTCTTGTTCCATTTATCAGTTCAACTATCTTTATTTCATAACTTTAGAGTTCTCGATTCACAATGTATGCTTTAATTTTAATTTTTCGAATGCTAAACTAAAGCGAACGGAGAAAAAGAGAAAAAAGAAGATCCCAGATTATTTCTAGCAATTGGGAGAAAAAAGGGATTATTTTGTCATTGTATAACCAACAGCAAGAATGATGTAACCGGCGGCCATCACGATTCGCGGGAGGAAAATCCATTCCGCAAGTTCAAATAATGAATCCACAGCTCCGATTACAACGAAGATTAGATATCCAATGGATTGGAGAATGAGCTTTTTCCGAATCACTCCGCTAGATTTTCGTGCAAATATCAACAAGCCACTGGTGTTAAATGCAAGTAAACTCACCAAATAAAACGCAGTCAATATCAGGACCCATGATTCTAAACTTATGTCCATCAATCCATCTGTGAAAAACGCATAACCACGATCAGGAACAAATTCGGTTAATGTCAATTGAGGAAATAGATACAAACCTATCCAGTAGCCGATTGCTGTAATACTATAAATTACAACAATTCCGTGCTTCCATTTTGGTTTTATCATAGAAAAACCGACAAACATCCCTACAATTATTGAAATGGGTGCTCCTGTGTATGCTAATCTTCCTGATAAATATTGAATTTGTAGATTAGTTCCAGTGATGATCAGTTTTACAAAATTAACCACTGTACCAAGATAAAATTGACCCATTAATACAAGAAACACACCGGACCATACCATTAATGAGGCTTTTTGTTTCGCACCCTTACCAATGACGATAAATCCAGTGATATACCCAGTGAGAAGAATAAGTGACGCACTGGCTCCAGCTATATAATCTTGAAGTATCATTTTTATTCA
>JAEOTN010000555.1 GCA_016839865.1 Promethearchaeota archaeon
CGGAGCATTCAAACGATTAGCTTTGGTTGTATAAATGCGCGGAATTAGGATGTATACCAAACCGAAATGGATGATTGGTCAATAAAAATGATAGATTGACCATGACAGGTCTAGCAAAGACTATATGGTTTGAGAAAAAAAGACAATTAATTAACTATGAAATTTACTGATAGGTAACATAAAATGAGTGATGAAGAAGAAGTACGAAAAATTCGTGAACAAAAAGAGGAATTATTGAAGAAAATGATATCTATGCCACAAGAAATTTTCCATATAGATTCGGTCGACCAATTTAACGACATAATCGAAAAATATAAGGACCAGATCATTGTAATCGACTTTTGGGCAGAGTGGTGCGGACCTTGCAAGATGTTCGGGCCAATATTTGAACAAGTTCAGAAATCCGAATGGGGACAGAAGTTTATTTTTGCAAAGTTGGATACCGAGAAACTTCCAGGTATTTCCCAGCAACTCCAAGTTATGGGCATCCCATTAGTGATGTTTATTAAAGGTAAGAAAGAACTATTCCGACAAGCTGGTGCCATGCAACGTGGGCAATTCGAAATGCTACTCGGTCGAGTGAAAGAAGCAGTAGATAAAATGGAATCAGGTTCTCCAATGCATTCATAGATACTTATTTATTTTTGTGTAACAATTGGGTAAACAATTCCCAAATCTCTAATGGCGTTAATTGCCATACTCTCTTATTTTTCAAATTTACTGGAATTTCATCTTCTGAATCAAATTCCTTAAGAAGACACAATTCTGGGAAATTTTTCAGGTTCTTTTTCAGAAATGAGATCGCTTTCGGGATGATTTTATTTTTATAGGGAAATATTCCTGCAAGAAACTCGATAAATGCGGGAACGTGGGGATTTTCAAGAAAATCATCCTTAAAATTGAGTTTAATAATTCCACTTTCTACATCCGGTTGTGGATAGAAATCAAACCGTGATACTTTTCGTAAGTCCTCAATATTGAAAAATAATTGAGATATCACGCTAAGTCTTCCATATCCTTTGGCTTTTGGAGGGGCTTTCATCCGGTTGATGAATTCCTCCTGGAGCATTAAAATAATTAACTCAGCTTTTTCTTCAGAAGTTACGATTTTTTGGATTAAAGGTCCTGATATATGATAAGGAACATTGGAAATCAGTTTTGTATGCTTAGGAAATGATGAGAACTTCAAAACGTCTTGAGTAATCAAGGTAAAATTCTTGTTTGAACCTAATTTACCACCCAAATATTGACTGATTTTCTTATCGATTTCAACAGCACAAACAAGACTAGCCTTTTCCACCAACTTTAGGGTTAGGCTACCGAATCCAGGGCCAATTTCTAGAACTGTGTCCTTCTCCGAGTCTAAATCTGCTTGATCAACAATAAAATTCGCTACTTGTTCATTGATTAAGAAACATTGTCCTTGTTTTTTTCTTATGACAATTCCATTTTGTTGAGATATCCGAACGATTTCTTCTTTGTGATTTTGGAATTGCATGTGGACCATTCAGAAGCGTTTTTGATACGGTTTTTTGTATGAACGGTTTCCATGAGGCCGTCCTCCCTCACTTGGTTGCTTGGGTTTACGTCTTTTCACAAATAAATAGTGTTTTTCTTCATCATCAATGATTTCATTTAAGATCCGTTTAGCAATCAAGTTTTTGATGTTATGAATACTTTTAATTTGTTCATCAAAATCTTTGTAAGATTCAAATGGAACTTTATTTCTATGATCGATTATTTCCCACAGTAATTTTTGACCTACACCTGGTAATAAATTCAATTTGTGTCTTTTTGTTGTAATTGGTCCTGCAGTATTAAGAAAAGTTACATATAGAGGTTCCGATTCCTCTAAATGCATCTCAATAGTACTTTGGAGAAGATCTTTCCCTGTTTGGGTCAATTTATGATATTTTAATCGTTTTCGAACCTTCCCAACGATGCTATCAGGACCTAAAACGACTCTATCCTGAAGTTTTATTTCGGCTCCTCGTTTGTAAGATAACTCAAAGAGATTGAAATCTGGAGTTTCGATCGCTTGAACTAGTGGAAATTGACCACTTCTTCCTTGACTAATATGTCCATGTTCCAAAACATCTAAGATATAGATCACTGTGCCAGATGGTAAGCTAAATTCTCTCGGTTTCTTATAATGACTCCCTTTGTAGTTCCGGTTGTTTCGATTTTGGGATCGATTATTATAATATTTTTTCTTATTATCTGAATATCGTCTATCTGACATGGTATTTCACTTTATGATCTAACTATTCGTATACTGAGCGAATTATCAAGGATGGAATATTAAACCATTCCAAAACATTAAGGACCTTGCAAAAATCGTTCTACTATACGCTTTCTTATCGGCTTTTAACATATCACTCCGTTTGGTCCTTTAAGACAATTAAAACTAGATTTGTCGAGGTACTCCAAGTTTCTAGTGAAAAGAACTATTTAATCTTATGGTCGGGCTCTATTTTGCTAGGTCATGGAGTTTATTGATAAGATTATTGAGTTCACTATCCTCAAGTTTGGATGCCTTTAGATCCTTTTCCAAGATTACACGGAGTTCTTCAATGGTGGATGGCAAAATATTGATTATCTGAATAGCTTGTGATTCATCCAAATTGTAGGATTTCATGAGCATTTTTTTGATTTTATCAATTTTTTTTACCGATACCTTAGAAAATGTTCGTGCATAAATCAAGCTACTTTCCTGAAAAGAATCAAATTCCCCTTTTCTTTTCTTGTGAAGATCCTCTAAAACTTCGAGAACCTCAGGAATTGTCATTGTTTTTTTTTCTAAGATTTTGCGAACCATGTTCTTCCCTATTTCTTCTTCTTTGGTTTATTTTTTTGATGATAAGCATTTAATCTTAAGTGCTCTTTGCCTAAAATCAGTGTTTTTTCCTTATTTTGGTCTTTTACTGCGATTTCGTAGCAACGTCCCCGTTTTCCAATTATCGTTCCTGTTTTCCCGTGGAATCGACGATGTGGAAAACCTCGTTTCTGATAAGCGGGATCTCCAATTACGTCGACCTTATCTCCAATCTTGTATTTCACAAGAAATCTACGTAGGCTTTTCAGACCTCGGTCTCGGACATTTTTCCGAAGGATGCTTCTTGACTTAGTTCTATATCCATGATGCTTAACCATAAAAGCGTCACCAGAGTTGTGTTAAAAAAGTGAATAATCCCTTTTGTATAAACTTTTTCATACCTTTCCAACATCAATTATATCGAGTTCAGCACATTTGAGGGGTACTCCGAATAATTCAGCTAATGATGGTTTGGTTCTCCCCTCATCTCCCGATATAAATTCTTTAATGTATGTTCCCCCCATCGCTTTAATTTTCGACCGGAAGTGGTATTTATTTATCCATTTAAATTCAATCTCGTATATACTTCGTTTACGTGTGAGATCAGCTCTACGGTGAACTACTCGTAACGGTGTTCTCTGTTGTAAGGGTTGTTCTGTAACTTTCGTAATTATATTCGGTACTAGTGATCTGAAATGCTTCCTATCTAATTTTTCATCGCTTTTAATTAATGCATTATAGGTTTTTGTGGTGGATTCCCCGCTAGATTTCAAGAGTTTAATTTCAGAGCGCGGAACTATTTCTAGATCAATAATTTCTACTTTTTTCCCGTCCGACTTCTTCAATTGAGTTTGAATCTTATGTAAATCGAGGGTTCGGATTTTCGGTTCCTTTAATTCTATAATAAATGGACGTCCCGTTCCAATACAACGAGCATCAATATCTTCTCTCCCTGCACCATGAAATACTGATTTTTCCGACTGAGAATAGCGAACAAATAACGGACTAATGAGTTCCTCAACACTGGTAGGATATTGTTTTCCAGTAAAATCGCATTCTTTGCATCCATTTCCCCGACACTGCTTGTGAGGCCAGTGGGTTTGTGGAATGCCTCGTAAATATTTCTTATATTTCCCTTTAATACACAATGGGTTAGACGAGATGGAAACACTATGGTGCTGGCTTTCTACATTTAGGTGAATAATTAATTCGGGCAGGTTAAATTCGACTGGTTTCTTCCAAATGCTTTCAAGTTGTTTCCCCAACACTCGATTTATGTTTTTTTTTAGTGATTCTCCCGTGTTTATACTCAATCTAGCTCGAAATTCGTCTTCTTTGTCTAAAATCTTTGCGCTTACACTCGTTCCTACTAAATAATTAGAAAACTCATAGATTTCAGCAGTTTGTACTATTTCTTGAACAATTTTTTCTGTTTTGGCAAATGTATTTGAACATAAATAGCAGGAAAAATCTGTTGTGAATTGGCAATCTGAATCAAATTTATTTGCTACTAATTTTGCTGGGGTATAATCAGCATTCACTGCAATTTTCTTTACCAAATCCAAGTTTGCAATGAAAATTTCATCATTGTCACTTGTATCATTTAATTTTTCATTATATTCTAATAATAGGGTATTGTAGAGGGAGTGTGCTCGTTCACTATTCGACAATCCCGTTCCTAAATAAGCAAACTGTCGGCCAAAACACTCAGCACACAATTTATACTCTGAAATCATTTTTTTTGCGATATCTAAAATTAAGTAGTTAGTTTCCAAATAGCATCCCATCTATGAATAAAATAGCATATAAACAGAAACATTAAACGTTTTTCCATATTATACATAAAAGAACATTACCATGTCTGAAGAGATTCCTCCTCCAACTGAGAAAAAGAAATGTCCAAAATGTTCTCGAGAATTACCTATTGATGCGCATTTTTGCCAAAGTTGTCAATATTCATTTAGCAATACTCTCGCTAATTCCGAAACCAATGTTAATTCTCAGTGGCGACGTGTAAAAAAACGCATAAAACAACAAAACAGTACTGTGGGTAAAACCAAGTCGAAATCCATTTTACGTACATGTACAAATTGTAATGCAGTAGTCGATTCGATTGTATTAGAACAATGCCCCCTATGTATGCATGGACTCCCTTCTTTACCCCCGACTCAAAAGGATCAGTTAGATCGAATGTTGTTTACTGGGAAAAAACTCGTATCTGAAAAAGAAATGAGAATTGATCGCAATGTCTGGACGAGTTGGAAGGAAATTTTCAATGTAATCTTCAGCTCCTTGCTAATATTCGTTTTAGCAGCATTAGTGGACTATGTTCTTGCTTTTCAAGAAGCTAGTTTCGATCCTGAATTATTTGTTTTACTACGGGGATTGATTAATTTGGGTGCTTTTGTGACCTTAGGTATCTATCCATTTGTCTATGTACGTTTAAACAAACTAAAATGGGAAAAAATTGGATTTAAATCGAATAAACTTCTGTTTTGCATCCTTGTTGGGGTAGTAGGCGGCGGCATGTTATACTTCTCAGAATATGGAATTGAATATCTGATGGATTTCCTTCCTAATATATACTTAAATCCAATAGTGAATACCCTATTTGGTAAACCAGAACCCTTAGTGGATTTTACTGCAGTTACTTTTCCTCTTAATTTAGCATTTATTGGAGGATTCTTACTGGCACAAATAATGGAAGAAATATTGTTTCGTGGAGTACTTCAAAATGGGATCTATGATATAGCAAAGAAAAAGAAGCGATCTAATCCTGGATTGAGAGGAGTTCTGTTCACTACGCTGATCTATGCTGGTTTTAATTTCTTCTTTAATTTTTCTGGGTATCTTCTTGTATTCAATCTAGCACTATCGCTTATTACTGGCATTCTCTATGAGCTATCGAACCGTTCCTTGACGATAGTGATCTCCGCAAAAACAATATATGTCGGCTTAAGCATTCTATTTGCTTTTATACCCCTCCTCTAACAACACATTAATTCCAAACTTTTTTTGGTGGAAAAACGTACTTAATATTGGAAGAACGAAACAACGTGAGAACGGGAAATAATGGTAAAACGGGTTAAAAAACAACCCAAAGGTCCTAAAATCATATTTTTTGAAGGGATCCACGGTGTTGGGAAGAGTAGTGTATTTCATGGATTAAAACGACTCTATAGCTCGACGAAATACAAATTCTACCCAGAACGTTTATTAATGAAGCCCTTGTTTCCATTTGGTTCTCAAGATATTCAAATTGCATTTCGATCAGAGTTACATTTCCTACAACAGATGATTGAGCGCAATAAACTTATTGAAAACGACCTTTCTAAAAGAAAACGACCTAGCGCATTCATACTAGACCGTTCCGCAATTAGCGTAATCATTTATTCCAAATCATTGGGAATCAAGGATAAGGATCTGAAAGTAATTTTAGACCTTTATCGGTCTGTGAATTGGTGCGAGAACATTATGATTTATCTTTATGCAAAACCCGAAACTCTCCTTACTCGAATAGCTAAACGTGGTAGCTTAGATCCAGAAAGATTGCAGTGGAATGAGGATGATATAAATTACATAAAGAAATTGGAGAAATACTATTCTATCCACATTAAGAAGATGGAAAATAAAATCCAAGTCATTTCAATCGATACTGAGGGTTGCACCCTGGATAAAGTAATAGAAATGGTGAAGACTGAACTCGATAAAATTTTACCCCTTGAAATCCCTCCACCAGGTCAAAAACTCATTGATTCTTGGTTAACGCCTTAGTACACGTTTATAAAATTGTAAAAAAAACCTTAACAATATGTGCTACTATCTATTCTATAAGATAGAACACGAGTTGATTTTCGATTTTTGTAGATAGATCATGGATAAATGAGGTAAAAACTGCAGCTCAAGACATCAATCGCGCAATAAAAAAACAAGATTTCATTCAAGCGAAAATGCTAATTGAAAAGCTTATTCAATATCGAAAAGATGGAGCGAACCCACGAATACGTCAAGATGCAGCTATTGCACTTGATTATATTACTCAAAAATATGGGAAAGAGCAACCTGAAGACTTTTTATCAGAAGATTGGAAAGGAGATTTTAAAGGGATTAGAAAGCGGTTAAATAGATTGATCCAAACCCGAAACACAATGGAATTAAAACTATTGATCGAACGTATGAATGCTGTAACTACTACTAACATTGATCCTGATGTGAAATCTCAAGCTTTGAATATTCTCAGTGATATTGCGAACTATAACGCGAAATTGACTGATCAATTCGAGCAAAAATATCTTCGTCTTCTAATTAACGAGAAACATTCCAATCTGCAAAGACAACTCAACGATTTACTCGTTAGAATCGATCCATCAAGTTACTATGGTGATTATGAAAAAACTTTAGAGAAATTAAGCCAAAGAGAGAAATCAATTAGTATTACGGTGAAACATGACTTTTCTAATGATTTTTTACGGTATAAAGTTCAAATTTTAAATAATACAAATCAGATAATATGGGATGTAAATTACCGCATCAATTTGTATGAAAATAATTTCGTTATAAGGAAAATCTCTCCTGAGTATTACGATTTTTTCGAAGGAAATGTGATCTTCTTATCTGTATTACGACCAGGAGATATGAAAGAAATTATTGCAACTATAGAACCACGTGCCGCGCAAATTTACCTAGAAGGTATGGTAAACTACAAGAAAGAAAATGAAAATGATTACTATGCAATCCCTGCAAAAGATTTGATGTTAGATCTATTAGAATATACACCAAAATTCCAAAAGTTGGAGAAAAAAGTAGGTGTGAGTCATATCAGGGAATTCTTTGATTTCCATGTGAAATATAAAAGTTCCAATGTATTTGCATTACCGGATTCAATTACCCCAAAAGAAACATATTTAATTGGAAAACGCATTCTCGAGCATCTTCATTTAATTATCACATTAGATGTGATTGATGAAGAGCCATTCTTTGGAGAAGCATTGTTCTACGGTAAAACACATTCTAACGAGGAAACCGTGGTAATTCTACGATCTTCTGCTGAGAATCAATCATTAGAAATCACTATCGGTACTAATAATAATTCAAATTTAGTTGCGTTACAGATAAGTTTTGATACGCAATTACGTCAACAAATATCTACGCATCCAAATTTCGGATCTAAAGATAAACTCATAGAATTGAGATGTCCACAATGTCTTAGTAACTACGACAAAGTTAGAGAGTGGTGCCCTTGGTGTGGAGCTACCATCAATGAGGAAAATCTCCTTTCCTAATAGCAAAAATTAAATTTTTATCTTGCATTTGGGGAGTCATTAGCATGAAGTCTCAAAAGGAATTAGGTGTACCCATCCCACACCATAAAACATTAGTAACACGAGTGATGAAATCCGTTTCAAAAGAGCAACGAGAAATGGCTCTAAAAGAAACAGAATACAATGTTTTCTCATTTCCAGCAGATCTCTTATTCCTCGATTTCTTATCGGACAGTGGAACAACTACAATGACGGATCTTCAATGGTCATCACTGTTTCATGGAGATGAGTCATATGGAAGAAACAAAGGATACTACGTTTTGCTGGATGCATTTCGAGATATTTTTGAAAGAGGAGATTCACCAAAGAAATCAGTTGAGTTAATTCTTTCTGGAGAAGATAACGTAGAAAAACTCATGAATGAATTATATTTGGTTCCCTATGAAGGAGGGTTTGTCAATGGTGGCACTCATCAATTGGATCGTCCTAATTCTTTTATTGTTCCTCAAGGTCGTTGTGCAGAATTCCTCCTTTTTTCGACAATTTCTAGAATTCTCATGGAGCGAGATCCCTCTAAAGATTATTACATTCCAAATAATGGTCACTTTGACACCACTGAAGCGAATATAACACAAAGTGGTCTACATGCAGTTAACCTTTTTGATAAAAAAACCATTCTCCAAGATTTTCCTGTGGAGAAACTAGAGATCGAAAATCCGTTTAAAGGAAATATGGATATCCAAAAATTAAAGGATTTTGTGAAAAAATATGGTTCAGAACAAATACCGATAGTCTATTTAACAATAACCAATAATACTGCTGCAGGTCAACCCGTTTCTATGAAAAATATCGAAGAAGTGTCAAAAATTGCTCATGAAAACAGCATACCAATGTTTTTTGATGCTTGTCGATTTGCTGAAAATGCTTATTATATTAAACTCTATGAATCAGGATATCAAGACTGGTCTGTTGCAGAAATCGTCAAGAAAATGTTCTCGTATGTCGATGGGTTTACTGTATCATTTAAGAAAGATGGTCTGGCTAATATGGGAGGAGGATTATTTTTCAGAGATAAAGGAATATTCCATCGCAATTTTACAAATGATAGAGATATTGGTACTCAGTTAAAGGTGGCTCAAATTCTCACATTCGGAAACGATTCCTATGGAGGAATGAGTGGTCGAGATATAATGGCACTAACCGTAGGATTATATGAAGGGACAAAAGAACACTATCTGGCTAATAGATTGCGTCAAGCACGATATTTTGCTGCTGAACTAGCAAAACGGAATATCCCTGTCATATTACCTTCAGGAGGTCATGCAATATATATTGACATGAATCGATTTTTTGAAGGAATTGATATGAAAATAGACGACTTTGGTGGTGTAGGATTTACAATCGAATTAATTCGTCACTATGGTGTACGTGCATGCGAATTGGGACCATTCGCTTTTGAATGGGATCAGAAGACGGATGAACAGAGAAAAGGAATTTTGAATGTAGTTCGTTTCGCAATCCCAAGAAATGCATATGATACATCCCAAATTGATTATGCAGTTGCAGCTATTGATGAATTATATAAAAATAGAGAGAAAATCCACAAAGTTGAGATAGCTCGCGGTCGAACTTTACCCCTTCGTCATTTTCAAACTGGACTACAGCCAAAATAATTTCAATTACGGTTATTCATCTGAGATTGCGAGAATTTCTTCAATCTCTTTTATCTTTTCCAGCAAACTACCGCCTTTTTCTGTTAAAATGATCACTTTATCATAATCATCATTTAAGCGGTATTTTATCAATCCTTCTTTTAAAAGATCTTTCTTGACTCGGTAATATTCATTAAGATACGATCCTTTCTCCTTCAATGCCTGAAAAAAGACAGATTCTTCAGCTTCCGATCCCAATTCAGATAAGATCTCTAGAGAAAGACCAAAACCACGACGACGAAAAAGTGAAAAAAAGGTATCCATTATAATATCGTGTATATTTACGAAAATTTAAGGATTTCTCAGCAAAATAAAATAAGCAATACAGACTTATGTAATATGCATTATCAGTAAAACTACGAGGAATATTCACATGAAAAAGATTATAATTTCACTGAATGAACAAATTCCAGAAAATATCATCGACGATTTTGTCAACACGGGCGCAGAAAATGGAATTACTGATTTTCTTGTAGATGACCTCCATTTTCTGAAAAAAATCACAAAAGTGGAACATGTGAATGTTTATTCTCGTAAAATCGACTTTAATCCTAAATTTCTCATCATAGATATGCCAACAGAGGTAAAGATTCAATCTAAATTAGAAGAAAGCTCTAAATCAAATTATATGGTAGGGATACATCACAGGCTTTCCAACAAAGAGGACGAAAAAAGTATTATCACTATTGCGAAATCTTATCCGGACATTGCATTTATTATCGTGGAGATCTCAAAAACAGAACAGAAAGTGTTACCATTTGAAAATTTAATAGCTGAATTACTATCTGTTGATATAATGCTATATGCACAAGTTGATTCTGTTATTGATACAGAACTTATGACAAAGATCCTGGAAGTAGGTGTTGATGGCATTGTTTTTACTCCTACACAAATAGAAGATATAACATATTTAAATCGATTAACCGGTGACATTCCTACTTTTGAGCTTAATGATGCACAACTTATCGATATTAAAACCATTTCCAAGGCGGATCGGGTATGTGTTGATACTACTTCCCTATTAACTAAGAATGAAGGGATGCTAGTTGGTAGTACGGCAAAAGGATTTGCCCTTATTCAGGCAGAAGTTACCCAGAATGAATTTGTCACTTCTCGACCTTTTAGAATTAATGCAGGGGATGTTTCAGCTTATACTTTAGTCCCATCTTTTGATGAGAAAGGTGATTTTCAAACAAAGACTAAATACTTGTCAGAAATCCAAGCAGGTGATGATGTCATAATCGTGAATACAAATGGAAGTATGCGAATCGTTACAGTAGGAAGGGTTAAGATTGAAACACGTCCTATGCTGTTGCTAAATTTCGAGATATTTGATGAGAAACAGCCAATTCCGATGAATGTAATTTTACAGAATGCAGAAACGGTCCATTTAATACAACCAGATGGCAATCTTTTATCCGTTACGAAACTCAAACGAGGAGACAAAATTCTTTCCTATATTGGTCCAGGTGCAACCCATTTTGGTACTCCTATTAAAGAAACAATAATCGAAAAATAAAAATAAAAACTTTAATGCTTTAGAGATTTAGCACGTTCAGCGAGAGTATTGTGCACGTCATCTAAGTCTTTTTCTATCTTAAAGAAAATTGGGAGCCACAACAGGACATTCAATGCCCAAAAACCTACAGCAACCCACATTGCAACTTTTAATCCTAGAGTTGTGCTTGAGGAAGCAACGTTTACAATATCAACAATCCACCCAGCTATTAAGGGACCAATACTCAATCCAACCAAATCAAGAGTTTGGGCTAAACTAATCATTGTAGCACGATTCTCAGGCAAATTTACGTCAGCAAGCGTGCTAAACCAATTCGGCTCTACCCCTTTATTTACTCCTTGTGTTAACACTATTGCAATAATCGAAACAATAGCTTGAGGACTTGAAAATAGATCTCCAATTGTTGGATCTGGTCCTGGAACGGTGAAAGGTATCAGCATAAACACTATAAAAGTAATGATCGGAATTCCGTTACACAAAAGAGCAATCAACACTTTTGCTTTACGGTTTTTTTTATATGCTACATCCCCAATTTTGCCAAATATTAACGTACCAATGATACTTACTATGAAAGCTAATAAGATCAAAATTGTCGCTAATGATTCTGGTATGGCGTGGATTCTTTCTAAGTAGAGGAAAATCAAGAAAAATATTATACCTGATGGAATCGTGTCAACAAAATTGACAATTAACCAGAAATTTGTGCGATTTGTGTACATTCGCTTTAGATCTCCTTTCTGAAGTTTGAATACATATTGGGCTTCCCCTAAATCCTGAAGCTCATTTTCCATTCCTCCTCTTTTGGGTTCTTTTATAGCAATGATAGTCAATCCAACCATCAAACTCAGTGCTCCTGTGATCAAATATCCATAATTCCAAAGAACATCAGTAGCCAATAAGCCTCCAGCAATCATTCCCGTTAACTGCCCGACTGCTAGCCCCACGCTTATATATGCAAAAGACATTGTTCTTTTCTCAGGTTTAGTTAAATCCCCTACCATACTGAATACTGTGGGAATGATTGCACCTATTCCAATTCCATTGAGACATCTTGTTATGAAGAAAAAATAGTACCCAAACGCCCATTTGGGAGTAAAAAAGGTAAGAATTGAGAATATACCATATAACATTGTTCCACTAAATGTAATCCATTTACGACTTGTTCTATCAGAAGATATCCCCGCAATAACCATTGCCGCCCCAGATACTATTACAAATACAGATTGTATAATAGAAAGTTTGCGAACATTGTTTGGATCTCCTAAATACCCCCAAAACCTAATCAATAAAACATCTAAATAAGCAGGTATAAGGCTTTGATCTGCATTAGAAAACATAAGAATGAGGAATAAGGCAAAAATAGTAAAAAATACCCCTATTCGTGTTTGTTTACGTTGTTGAGTCATAAAAAGAAAGTGTGATGTTAAAATTCTTAATGATATCGTTTTGTGAGTGGATTATTTCTTCTCTTTTTTCTTATCTACATAACCTAATTCACCCAATACGTCAAGCATTGCGTCATCATCGAATTCTGCATACTCGTTTGCAGCGAATTGATTAAATTCCGGACTTCTCTCGGCTTGTGTTTGTGGTGTGGGGCCAGGTGCACTTGGTTGTTGAGTCGTGCCAATTTCTAACGCTTCAACATCTTCTAATGGAACAGGAGGAACTTCATTTTCATATACTGGAAAATCTTTGTCTTCGATCTTCAATTTGTAGGTTGATTGTGTGCTAACAGTCTCTGGTTTTTCTGGTTCAATATTCTGACCGATCATATACTCCTCACTAATTGAGACAATTCCATCTGATGCAGTTTTTTGTGTAGGAGAAGGAACTTCATCTCCTTCCCACTCATCTAGGAAACTAAGAACATCTTGCATAGCCGTTAAATCATCACTTGCTGATACATCTGTCTCGAACATTTGTTCAATATTCTCTTCGGGTTTTTCTTTACGAGCTTTTTCTGCATCTAATTCCGCTCGCAATTCCTCAGTTACTTTTCCACCTGCGAGTATAAATGAGAATTTTTTACATCGTATACGTAATAACTCAAGATAATACCCAATTCGTGCTAAATTAGTCAAACCAGCAAAAGTGAGATAATTATTATCAATATGCATGAGGATAGCATATCCATCTTTCCCTCGAATGAGAATTTCCTTCAAATTTCCATGATGAAGGTTTTGAACAAAATTCAATCCCACATCTATTAGAGCGGCTGAAGATGCCGCTAATGGGTCAACATCTACTTGAAAGGATTCTGCAGTAGCAATTTTCATCCCATTTCGGGACAGAATGGTCAAATTCTGTAGATCACTTGAATTCTCTATTCTCACCAGTTCATCCATTAGATTTTTTCTAATAGTATCACTTACATCGGTTGACATTTTTTCACGACGATATCGTTTGAGATCATCATGTCACTTCATCGTAAAAAGTTTTTGCGTATAAAACGAGCTACATTCAAATTTATGCGATTATTGTATAGTGTATGAGTGATGAACCAACTGTTTCGTATGAGGATTTTAAGAAATTAGATATTCGAGTAGGATTGATAATCGAAGCCGAAGATCTCGAGAAATCTGATCACCTTCTAAAACTAAGAGTAGATATTGGTGAGAAAGAACCTCGTCAGATCATAGCTGGATTGAAAGGATATTATAATCCCAAAAAATTAGTTAATCAAAAAGTAATTGTGCTTGTTAATCTCCAACCTCGAAAAATGATGGGTTTAGAATCTCAAGGGATGTTACTCGCTGCAGATGTTGATGATAAACCATTTTTATTGAAACTACCTAAAGGGGATGCTGAAGCATTTCAACCTGGTACTCCTCTTACGTGAACAATTTTTTTTATGTTACTTTATATATCTCACAGAATAACAACAGTGGATAAGAAATGTGTGCAGAACAAATGGTTTGTGAATTAACTTGGTCACAGATCCTCGCAAAAGGGTATGTATTTGGCATACCATTTCTGCATAATGGTAAATTCAACGATGGTACTTCAAATCGGGATGTAAGATCTATACAAAGAGGGGTAATCCATCGCTTTCCTCACACATTACGAAGATCGTTACCATATTTGTACGAGCGATCAAGATGTACAAGTGGAATAAGAATCGAATTCACTACTGATGCAAAATCGATCCAAATTGTATCAAAAATTACCTACATGAAACATCGAGAGAATTATAGCAATATGGCTCAAGGAGTTATTGATCTCCTTGTTGATGGTAAAATATGGAGCCATTATTATCCAAAATGGGAAAATCCTGATAAAATCTATTTGCCATCATCAGGTTCTCATCGAATATCACTGATTTTACCTACCTATGCTGGAATTCAAATTTCCAGAATTATACTTCATAATCTGACAGAATTATCCAACCGGTCCCCCAATTATCTGCTAGAAAACCGCCCGATCGTGTATTATGGTTCTTCTATTACCCAAGGTGGGTGCTCTAGTCGACCATCACTCTCATATCCTCATCAATTATCTGAAATCTTTTGCATGAATTATGTGAATTTAGGCATTTCAGGTAATGCACATGGTGAATCAGAAATTGCACAATATATTAGTAGCAGTTTTTCATATGCAGCAATGTTTGTGTTGGATTGGGGTGCAAATCTGTTAGATCCTCAATGGGAAAACTTATTGGAGCAAAGGTATGAGCCATTCTGGCGTATTATCCACAAATCCAATCCCAATATTCCAATTTTGTTTGTAGGACTTCAGAACTATTCCTATGATGTCAGTTCCGAACCAGAAACCCGAGCACGAATCCAACAAAAACGTGAATTTATTCAAGCTTCGGCTATGAAAGCATGTGTAGAGATTAACCAAGATGGAAAACGAAAACTCTTCGATTATATAGATGGAACTACGATTATTGATACCACTCATCTTGATTTAACCGTAGATGGAGTTCATCCAAATGATATCGGTCATAAAATATACGCTGAATTATTGGAATGGAAAATTATCGACCTTTTAGGGAATCATATCAAGGTGGATTTATAGCTTTTGGAAAATGTGTCTTATCGTCTTGATTTCCTCTGAAGGAGGACTCCATTTGATTAAATCTACGTTAATTCCATCCATACGTACAGCTGTGTCATTACATTCGATTCCTGGTATTGCAAAAGGAATTGTAATAACTGCCTTATTGCTAATCGGTGATTTAAAATTATCAAATAGGATTATTTTCTTTTCAGGATATTCAAAAGTATGGGGATTAAACTCATCCCGCAGATATTCTCCTCCAAATACAACAGCAAGATCAGAAGGTTCATCAATTGGCTTTAATGAGTCTAATTGATTTCCAATAATTTTGGTCAAAGCGTTAAATAATCCACCATCATTGGATTTTGGTGTCACAGGTAAAAATGCAAATCTTCCTTTGACATTTTCATTCAATTTTTGGATAAGATGAGATATTTCATCTATTTGGATATGGTCGGTGATCGGTGAAATACCTAGAATTATACCGTATTCTGTTGCTTGAAGGAAGGATTTTAATTCCCTCAGATTATCAACTGAGAGCGTACCAATAGATAATTTCTCCAGAGGTTTATCTGCCAATAACTCTAGAAATCCATTCACTAATTGGGAATTAGATTGTTCTGAAATATCAATAAGAATATCCTTCAATCTAGTAAGATATGACTCAGTTTTTTGGATTAAGATGAATTTTTTCATCTCTTTTCCTGAAAGACGGTACATTCCTCTACTAAAAATAAGTTTTCCAAATAATTTTGGATGAGAATGAGTTGGATCTATATTCCAGAAAATGAATAAATCTGCATTATTAATTGCTTGTCCGATAGTAGTTCGAGCTGAGATCCGATAGTTATCCATTAGGGTTTCTAAATTATGAACCGTAACATTCTTTCCTATGTTCAGCAATGATTTTATAGTAGTGAGTATCTGAATCTGATCTTGATATCCTACTGCTCCTAATCCATAGAATCTAATTGAATTTAACTCGGAAATCTCTTTTTTCAAGAGATTAGTTGCTCCTTCAATATCAAGAAACATTTCTAATCCCATCTGTTTTTGTATAGGCTGTTGAATGCGGATTTCTGATAAATAATTCCTTATGAAACTATTTCCGCGAAAACAAGAATTTATTGTTGTTTTAACTTCCCCATTTTCTCGTTCAATATAGATATCATCACAAAGTAATGAACAACCAAAACACTGGACTTGCTTAGTCTTCAATATCACATTCTCCTAATAAATCTTAATCGCTTCCTGTGGGCAATAGCTCTCGCAGATCGAACAATTACGAGCTTCTGCATCATTTTCCAATCTTCTACAATGATCCAATTTTACTAGTTTAGCTTTACCATCATAAATTTGAAAGATAAGTTGAGATTCTAGTGGATACTTGGGACATTTACCACTCATAACATTGTCACTGTATCTCGCTTGTATAGGACAAGCTAAGAT
Source organism: Promethearchaeota archaeon (assembly GCA_016839865.1). Next base: position 16,762 of record JAEOTN010000555.1, read on the forward strand.
ACATACACCGCAACCATCACATTTTTCCTCATCTATTTCAATGTGAGTTTCCCGATCGGTCAGTACTGGAGCAAGATATTCTTCCAATTCTTTCTTTTGATGTGAGAATTGCGGTTCTAATAAATAAGGACATTCCTCAATTTTCGCTTTACCTTTAGCTAAATCTGCTGCAAAAGCCATACAGCTAGACCTCCCACAATCCTTACAATTGGTTTTAGGAGTTAGTTGGTATACCTTCATAACGGAAATTGTTCCCATCTTGCAATCATTCCACAATTTGTTGCTTTTTTAAGTATTTACGCAGTTTATCTTTACGTTTATGATGGATAAACATACGCACATTTGCTTTATGAAAATTATCTTTCATTTTTTGGATTAATGGAGCATTTTTCAATCGCTCTTTTTCATGTTGCTCAATGGAAAAGGGAGCATCAGGAGTGATTTTGTCATAATCAAAATCAATTTTTTTCTCATCTGGCTGTATGATCACAAATTCTTCTTTTCTCTCAACATTTTCTTCCAATTCCTCTCGAGACAATGTGAGATCATTGAATTGTTTATTCCAGCGGGTGATCCATGGTTTATTAATAGATTCCTCTGGTATTATTAAATCAACTGAATTACGAGTTACAATAATAATTTCTTCTGGACAGGCATTTTCGCAGGCACCACAATACATACAAGTGTCTTCATTACACGCAATTTTGCCATATTTTGTTACATCTTCCGCAGTTTGAGGAATGAAAAACGATTCCGTTGGACATATGTTTACACATGCTTTACATCCATTAGGATCGCACTTGTAAAGTTGTTCCTTTAAAATTAATACTTCTCCTTCGAATGGGCTCTTAAATTCCATTGATTTAGTTGGACAATTGTTTACAACCTGCATAAGATCTTTAGCGTGATGTCTTCCTCTCTTAATATTAATGGGTTTTCGAATTTCAATACAAAATTTGCATATATTGCTTTTTTTATCCTTCTTACACGTCTTTTTATCATACTCCCACATCTGGGGTAGGACAGGAAAGATTGGATTTTGAATTGGTTGCCCAATTTCATCTGCTATCTCGTAAACTGAGTTGATGCACACACTAACACACATAAAACAAAAACTACACTTGTCTGTATCGATTAGAACTGCAGGCATGTCATCGATAAGTTCTTGCGCTATATCTGGAACTGGCCCCATTTCTATTGCACGCTCAGGACAAACAACATAGCATAGACTACATCCTACACATTTATCCAAATCATAAATAAGATACTTCTTATGGTCCATATATTTCCAGCGTTCAATAATTAGATTCTTGTTGACATCCATTGTTTTATCGACTTTTCGAAGACCACTTTCGGTACGCTGCGCCATAGCCATATCCTCGTGCAATACTCAAAAAATGAACGTTTGTGCAGATAAAAAGATATTCCATATCTATTTTGGAATAGTAAAAAAGTTGGAAGGAAAAAAATTATGCTTTTAAGGCAATTTTTCCAAAGTGAATTCCGGAATCCAGATAACATTCAGCTTCCTGCGCTTCAGATAGTCTGAATTCTTTACCAACTACTGTTTTAAGTTTTCCTTCAAACACTAACTTCATAACATCGCGAAATTCTTGTTGATTACTCATTGTGGAACCAAGAATTTCTAGTTGTTTCCAGAACACTGCATTAAGATTGATTTTTGAAACTGGACCTGTAGTTGCCCCACACGTGACTAATCTCCCACCAGGTTTTAACATTTTTAGACTATTGGAGAAAGTTGCAGGTCCAACGCTATCTACCACAATATCTATACCTTGTCTCTGTGTCATCTCCTTAAACACAATTTTGGGATAATCGGGATTTTCTATGTAATTGACTACGTGATCTGCCCCCAATTCCTTAAGGCTAGTTGCTTTTTCTGCTGTAGATGTTGATACGATGACTGTTGCACCAAAATATTTTGCTATTTGCAGTGCACAAACAGATACGCCTCCACTACCCCCTTGTATGAAGACAAAATCTCCTTGTTTTACCCGTGCTTTAGTGGTTAGCATCCTCCATGCTGTCAAATAGCTCAGAGGCGCTGCTGCTGCTTCATCTAGAGGAAACTTCTCAGGAATTTTAATCACATTTGCTGCAGGAATTGTAAATTGTTCAGCATAAGTTCCTGCTTCAAATTCTCCCTTGATCGAGAATTTTTTACAGAAATTATGATTTCCCAACATGCACATCTCACATTCACCACAACTAGTTCCTGGATTAATTGTTACCATATCACCAACTTTGATAGAGGTATTTTGGACAGTAGAACCAATTTGTAGAATCTCTCCACACCCATCACTCCCGAGGATATGTGGGAATTCTAGTTTTAATCCAGGCCATCCAGCTGTGACAAAAATATCCAAATGATTCAATGCCGAATACGCAGTCTTCACCAATATTTCATTAGGTTTGCAACTTGGTTCTTCGAGATCTCCGAATTTTATCTCACTTAATGACCCATGCTTTTCAATATAGGCTGCTTTCATAGATATTGAATCTTCCACCGATTACATAAATCTTCTTTTTTTAAATTAAATGGGAGATCTATAGAGAGAGAAAGAATTATTAGAGAAAACTAAGATAACAAAGACATAAACAAGAAGAAGTGATAATTGTGCCTCGAATCGAATTTTATATCAACACGAAAACGGGATTAATGCTCCACAAATTCTCAGTTAAAAAAAATGCTTCAATAGATGAAAAGAACGATCAACTCGTTTCTGGATTACTATCCGCTATTAATTCGTTTGCATCCGATATCGGTTGGTCAGATGGAGTGTCGATGATTCGATCCGGATCCATCGAAGCAAGATACAGTCAAGGAGAACATGTTTTTGGGATATTAATCGTAGATTATTACAAACCCGGTATTGCAGATTCAGAGTCTGCACTAGATGGATTTGCTCGAGATATCACGGAACGTTTTGAGTCTGTGTATGCAAAGGAGTTAGCTGAGGCAAAAAGCACTAATAAATACGATATCACTTTGTTTCAAGATTTTGGTAAGCATATAGATGACGTAATCTATGCAAATAATAATCAAATTGCTGAAATTTACCAGCAACAAATCTTAGTTCAATCCATATATTCTGACGTACCTCAAGAAATGATTCTCCCATTAATGCATCGTTTGAAATCGGGTGAAAACATATTAGATGACCTCCCAGATCTCATATTGAAATATCCCGTTATGCTGAA
>JAEOTN010000085.1 GCA_016839865.1 Promethearchaeota archaeon
CCAAACTTCTTATCAATTACTAGTAGTTTTTCTTTCCACTTATTTTTGAATAATCTTATTAAAAAAAGAGGGAAATCTGATAATGCATATGAATCTTCTGGAAGATCTTGTTGATATTTCAAAGAATTTGAGGATTTTCGTTTTTCGCCGTAAGGACCTATATACAGAAGGTCCGAAATCATATTGCTATCAGGAATCTTTGAAAAATATGACCACAATGTAGTTGATTTTAATTTATCTCGAATTTTTTTGCATTGTAAGCATGTTTTTTCAATTATCGTGTTTTCATCTCTTATTAGTTCGTATAAAAACTCCTCGAGAGATGTAGTTTGTTGGGATAAACAGTTATTTTGGCACGTTATAGGTTCTTTTTTCGTTTTTTGCCATTGAGGAAAAAGTTTGTTTAGTTCATGGAATTTTGATAAATCTTCTGATGGCAAATACAAATTTGTACCCAATTCTATTTGAGTAATATTTTTTTTTGTTTTGGTTGAATTTAGTGAGTAAATAATACAATCAGAACAAATATGACTACTCTTATATCGTTCTATAGGAGGTGTGGTAAAATGGGGACAATTTTCACAATGAATTCTCAATTTCCACTGCTCCTTATTAATTTCAAGATGCAGTCCAAAATGTATTGATGTAGAAAACGATGGTTTTACCGTACCGACCATGTTTTTCTTTTTCAGTGATGGATATAAATTACCCATTTTATGAAGGGGTTTTAATATAAAAATAACACATTAGAGTAAATGTTGCAGAAGAAAAAAAAGAAAAAATTAAGTTTAAAACGAATTATCTATGGAAATTCTGCAGGTTCTTTATTAGAGTATGGGTTAATAATCGGATTTTCCATTGTAGTATTTTTAATAATTGCAGGAATTATAATGTCCATTTTAGATTGGACGCAAGGAAATCTGTCAGATTTTTGGAGCATTTTTCAAGGTTAAATCAAGTAAAAATCGCTAGTCCAACACTAAACGTGAGAAATGGAACCATAGGGATTCTTTTTTTTACCCAACACAGAGAATACTGATTTTTTGACATGATGATTTGGATATTTACATTTTGAGAATTTAGTTGCAGGATCAAAGGTATAGAATTCAAAAAAAGCGAAGGTGGTCGTAATTGACAAAAGCTATACAAGAAAATACGTTCCCAAATAGAAAGAAAAGAGTTCATGCTATATTGAAACCAATGGGTGATAATTACATTAAGAATCACCTGAAACGAATAAAAAAGTAACAGAGATATGAAGAAATATAAGTAATATTGAAGTCCATCGAAATTGGAGGTAATTCCATGATTTGCTGATGGGAGTATTATAAAAAACAGGATTAAGTTTAGTTTTAAATCAGCTTCTCCAAAAAAACCAGTTAAATATAGATAGAAACTCATCCCGAAATGAAAAACAAGAAAAAGTATCTTAAAGCTATCTACTTGAATTTTATCAAAAAATAATCGAAGACTAATTGAAAAAATCCCAAGTAGTATAAGTGGTAAAAGTTCGATATTAGAAATTCGTTGATATTTGATATCTAGAATAGATAGATAAATAAGCTGGGCAACCAGGAACATACTAAGATATATCGAGTATATTTTTTCCATCAACTCCCACTCCATAAATCAATTAGGTTTTTGAGAGCTCTAGCATTGATATTTTCATTTCTGAACCTGTATATTTTGATTCTACCGAATTTTTTTTCTTGGATTAATCCTAGTGCCCCTAAATTTTCCAAATGTTGAGTTACTGAGCTATGATTTAAAGCTGTACGTCTTATTATTTCAGAAATATTCATTTCGGTTTTTTTTGCTAGGAGAGCTAGTATTTTAGCTCTTCCTCGTGAAGAAAAAACTTGTTCGAGTGATAGAGTTTTGCTGGATTTTTTTGATGGGTCCATTTCATTCACCATTTTTCAAAATTTGTTCAATACCCTTTAGAATGGGTTTAACAGGGTAATTAGGTATAGAAATGTAAGATTGTCTTCCATGTAGATTTTTATTATGCAAGGAAGTAGAAATCAAGTCATTTTGCTTTAAAACTTGGATATATTCCCAAATTTGAGTATCAGATCTAGGTTTAACCGAGTAGTTTTTACAAACCCTACGGTATTCTTCTTTGATTTCCGTCATAGTCGTTTTTGAGTTTGAAGAGGTAAGGAGATTGCATATCGCTTTATACAAGTATAAGGTTTGTTTTTTAATATGGCTTAATTCCGTTAAACTAAAGGGAATAAATTCTGAATTTATGATTTGGATTATCTCAGTAGTAATTTGGTCTAGGTTATGATGTTCAGCATAACGGACTGCATTGCGAACAATTTTAAGAGCTCTACGCATATCACCCGAAACTGAGGTCAAAGAGGCAATTATTCTCACTATTGAATCGTCTATGATTCCAGGTTTTAAACCATGGTTAATTCTATCATTCAAAATGTCTAAAATTTGATTTTCTGTATATTTCTTAAAACGAATGACTTCATTTTGTAAAGAACTGATGGTAGCCTCATCCAAATTCCTTAGGGAAAGTAAATCTTTTACAACTCCAATTAAAGAGATATGAGAGGAATCTGAGAATTTTAGCTCATTGATACGAGATAGTGTGTAAATTAAATCAGAATCCTTTTTCATCAGCGCTCCTAACTCATCAAGTACTAAAATCAAGTAACAATCGCTATCTTTCAAATATTCCACTAAGATTTCTAAAAAATCTTGTTTTGATAACCCTCGAGCGGGGATGGATCCTATCAATTCATTTGTTATTCGTTTTAAGACATTTGAGCTAGATCTGTTGTGTCTACAATTTATATGAACGAATTTAATATTCAATTGCCGTATTTTCGCTGATTCTAGTATCATACTGCCAAAGTGACGTATAGTTACAGTCTTCCCAACTCCAATATTACCAGTGATCAAAATTTTCTTAGAAAACACAAATGGTCTAGTTATAATTGGTAAAAATAGCTTTGATAAAAAAATTAGCTCATTATCTCGGTGTTTCATTGATTTGGGTACAAATTCAGGTTCAAAAACTGATTCATCAGTAAACAATGTGTGTGATCGAAATTCTTCCTCGAGAAAATTTCTTCTTACCATTAACATGACCTCCCGATAGCTTTACTATTTGTCGGTCCATTTAAAATTGAAAGAGAGTAGTGTTGTGTTGATTTTATTCCAAAACTTGTCTAAAATCATTTAAGTGTGGAATGGTCAATCTAGATTGATGACTACAGAACTAAACACCATTGAAACTGAATTGTATGAATTGACGATGCCCGGGAAATTAATGGGGAGAGAAGTGGTGGACTCAATGGCAAGGAAAGTTGGTTTAGTGAGGAATATTAAAATCCAGTTTTATCCTCTCAGCATTATTTTAGTAGTTAAAGGAGTAGGAGTGGAATTCTTAATTAATATTAAAGAAGTGGAAGCAATTGGAACTGTTATCCGACTAAAAAATCCTGCAAAACAAACTGAAGAAATTGACGTAGATGATGTAATTCGATTACGACAAGAAATTACATCTGAATTGAAACTATTGTACAGTACATTGAAATAGATACATAACTTTAAATTCAGAGATAAAATGGATTCCCTTAGGGTATAGGAATATTGAACTTACGTTATTTCCTAATAATGAGGAACCTCGCCCCTCTTACTTGGAAAGAGCGATTTGGGAACAAATCATAGTGAAAACTATCCAATAATACTAGAAACGAAATTATATATGGTCCTACAATGATGTCGGAAGATTGAGAACTCCATATATGATATGAAACGAATTATGGCTCTTGAGAAAGGTTTAAGAAAATTGGTTCCAAGTTCCAACAAAACTGAATAGTTTGATGTTCAAACATAATTCTGGTAACAGCATTATGTACAAAAGGGCGGGTATGTATTCTATATACCCTTATTTTATATCTTCAATTTTTCAACTTGATATCGCTTTTTGATATTTTTTAGATAATATACAACACAACCATATATCCCTCCAGAACATAAAGCGGTAATGCAAAAAATAATCGAAGTAATTGCAATCCTGTTTCTTAGAGTCAGATCTTTAGGGTGTGTGATAAACAAAAAAATGACATGCAGAGAAGTGAAGCAAGTTGACTCATTATATTTAATTTGTAAATTGTACTGTTGAACGCGAGGAGAAGGAATAATAGAAATCATGAAGCTGCCATTATAATTAGTATAAACTAAATTTTGTGCACTAAGAAATCCATCTGTATACAGGTTATACACTAAAGCTTGATCTATAGGAACAACACTTGCATTGAGGGAATTTGATAAGTAAAAAGTGAAATTATTGATAATATCAGGAACGATATATGTGTTATTTTGGGGACCATGACAAATTAAATTCATTTTTTCTATGATTATTGATGTATAACAACAAATTTCATTCCCAAACAATGCGTCATAGTAATACAATAAAATGAAAATGACTGCAGACTCTCCTGAAAAGGTGTAATTAATCTTTGGCAAAGTAAAACTGTATTCTTGGGAAACGGAAAAATTACCTTGAATTGGCTCGGATTGATGAAAATAGTTAAAACTAATATTATTTGCAACTCCTACAGCGAAATATTCTTCTTCTGTAACATGGGACGAAAAGCTATATGAGACAATTACCTCTTCATGTGCATAATATACATCTTTATTTGTCGAGATTTTTGCGTCAAAAATAGTAGATTGTCCTATGACAATAGGGGCAGAGAAATTTTTTGATAAAAATATGATTAAAAAGATAAGAACTAGCGTTTTCCATGTAATTTGAGGTTTCATCACCTATCTTTTTGATATGTTTTTTTTTAAAGTTCTATGATTTGGAAAAATTTATTATAATTGATTAATTACTGCAAAGAAATCGGTGCGCACAGATGGGTAGAGTTCGTCCAGTATTTATAAAAAAGATATCACACGAGTTAATGAAAAAATATTCTGATCTCTTTTCCAGAGATTTTGAGAAGAATAAAAACATGCTTGATGAATTTGTTGTCATTCAATCACGTGTTGTAAGAAATAGGATTGCGGGATATATTACACATTTAAAAAATGTAGAGTTAGAGCAAGAAGAGAAAGAATCATTTGACGTTGAGTGAAACAATATTCAAAATCGACAAGCTAGAATGAAGAGCCTCTTCTATTTTTACTGTTTTTGTACCTTGTGACGGAATGAAATTTATCCATTTATCGACTAATTCATGATTTTTAATATAACCTTTAAGGGATCCTCTTATAGGTCCAAAAATGATGAGAAAAAGTTGTTTATTTTGGGATTGAAGTGTCTGAAGAATGGTGCAGTTAAGTTGTTGACCAGATCTAGTCGCGCCAATAACAAAAAAATCAGTGTTTTTCCTAAGAAATTCCTCAATAGTGGCATTTGATATATGAAACTCAGTTTTCCAGTAACCGGGAGTGAATTGTACTAATTCAATAAAATGAGTCTGATTATTTGTTTTCACAATAACATTATCTCCCTTTACCGCAGAAGAGCGATGAGAAATTTCAATAAGATTCTTTTTTCCAATATCGATTCTTACTTTTGATTTATTAGATGATACAACTTTTCCTGCCAGAAAGGTTGAAACCTCATGTTGTAGCCCAATATGGCTTGGAGCATGAAGTGGAGGGAGAATGGCAGTGTACCGAAGATTTGGAAGAGAAGGATGATATTTTCGCAAATAGGGCGGATCAAGCATGTACGTCATTATGTCATGCAAAATTTTCTTGTCTTTTGAGGAACCAGAATCATTGTAAAAATACAATTGCTGAATTCGAAACATTGTAACAGTTCTTAAAATCTGACCAAGTTTTCTAGTCTTTAAGAGTAGTGTATCTTCATTGGTTAATAACGAGTCTGGAAGAAGAATTGAAAACCGACTAGTATTCTGGAATTCTTGCATTGCATTCCATTCATTTTATCTCGATATAAATTTTATAGTCAATGTTGTATTAGTTATGGCAATGCAAGACAAAGAAGACCAATTGATAAAAAAAATGGCAAAACTTCTTCAAGAAGGCGCAACGATGTTGGATAAGGTATGTCCTCAATGCAACACTCTGATATATCGGCTTCCAGATAAGAAGATCATTTGTCCTTCCTGTAATAGAGAAATTATTATCCAAAAAGAAGAATCCTTACCACAAAAGAATGTTGTTAGTACTAATCAAATAAATCATGACTTTTCATCTGTAAGAAATATAGTGTTTTCTAAAATTGCACTACTTAGTCAGATTTTGCAATCAGAGAATGATATTTATCAAGTTGAAAAAATCCTCACCATCATTGATAAAACTCTTCAAGTATATGAAAGAATTAGTAATCTACATACTCCATCCCGTGAAAAAAGACATGGATAAAAAAGCCAAATTACAATCAGTTTTAGATAAAACGGGTTTGACTTATGAAACTCAACCAGATTTTTTTTCTACGATCTGGAAAATTTCAAACTCAATTAAGATAAATGTAATAATATCGAATGAGATCCATTCTGATTGGGTGCATATATTATGTAAAATTGGACCATTCTCTCTTTTTCCCCAATTAAATCCAAAATTAGTATTACGATTGAACAATTCAGTTATCGGTACAAAAATATCTTTAGACGTTGATCAAAATCTCATTTGTAGTGCTGAAATCATGTCTCTTGGCTTATCAGAATCTTATCTCAAACAGCAGATCACCCAAGTCGTGAAAATGGTTACGCTTTTTTATGATATGTTGGAAAAAGAAAATTTAAAATGGGATAATGCATGATCCCTAAATTAAGCTTCGATAGTGTAGCTCGGTCAAGCATGTGAGGCTCTCACCCTTGCGACGCGGGTTCGAATCCCGCTCGAAGC
>JAEOTN010000086.1 GCA_016839865.1 Promethearchaeota archaeon
ATTATGACCGTTTTTCATAGGAAATTCGGTAATTTCCCAGTACTTCGGGATAAAAAATTTTTAACAAATTTTCCAATGAACACTTATCAGTAGTAGAAAAAATATCCGCTGAAATAAAAAAAAACATCAAAGGACAATAAAAAATGAAAAAATAGAAGAATTTTTACTTAAAAGTAGAATTATAGAGATAGTCTAATTGAGTTTCTGCAATTTCTTTCGTTATTTGTTTCCGTTCCATTTTATCCTTGATTACATTGATGAGATACTTAGGAATGAAGCGTTTCAATTTGACATCAGTGAAAATCACATAATGTGGTTCAGGTTTAGTATCAATTTTACGTAAATATCGATTACTGAGTAATTTCTCTAATATCTCCTCATCAACAAATTCTTTTAATTCTGTAAGGGTCAAAGGTTTTTTTCGTAATTCATAGAAAATCTTTTGATACTTGTAATTGGAGAGTATATTCATTCCCATCTGCATTTCACGTAATAAAAATCCAGGATCATCAGTAACTCGAGTTTTATACATAGTGAGATATTGCCTTACACTTTTTGCATATTCACCGTGATATTGCTTGAATTTTTCATTGGATGACAGATTATTGTCCGTGAGTTTAGATGGAATCCGAAATACAATGAAATCACCTACGAGATAATAAACTTCATGAAATGTGTTCTTTAAGAAATTGAACTGAATCAATCCTGCACGAATCAATGGAATTAGAAGAAGGTTAAATTCTGCTTGAGAGAAATCTTGCATATCCCGCATGATCTTAAACAATTCGTCGTCCTTTAATGGTCCATCCCGGAGATTTTTATAAATTTCATAACGTAGAGGGTCATTGTAAATTGCGTTTAATGCTTCAATTTCAGTCATTCGGTTTAATACTTGAATCTCACGGTTCTTTTCCTTAGCTATTTTAACATCACTATGTGCCATTGCGTCGCGGACGTTGAGTTGAGCATCAAGGAACAACATTAGAGCATGTTGAGGTTCCCCGTGCACATCTACATATCCGAAAGGATAGGATTCTCGATCTTCCGCAAGATCTGCAGGAACAATGACATCTACTTGTTTATCACAAATATTACAAAAAGCTGAAATGGATTTTGTTTTTGCCATGATTTTCCTCTCCTAAAGTAATTGATCAATCTCCTTGTTGATGATGTTTAATACTTGTTTTTCTCTAGTTGATTCAGAACGACTCTTAATTTTTGCAACATTTGTGATATTTTTCTTGATAAATGCTACATCCCTTTGGAATCTTGTCAACCTGATATAACGGTAATATATTAAGAAACTTGATAATCCTATGAACAATGTTCCACCTACCGCTCCAGCAATCCACCAATATAAATTCCAATTTCGTGGAACAACAATTGTGACAAGGAAACTTTCATCTTCTCCAAAAGGATTAGTGATGCTCAATTCCATACTGTATGGATTGATTGCGGGATTTAATCCAAACTGATTCAAATTTACTTCATATGTTCCATTGCCCAATGAGTTAATTGTCCCTGTAATTTCTCCAATACTACAAGTTAAGTTTGCATTAAGTACAAATTCACCATGACTTGAATCAAATATTGTTATATAGAGAATGTTTGTAGGATTATCTGAAATTGTGAAACTGGTGGATGATAAAGTGATATCATACTCAACAGCTTGTATTTCGATATATAAATCATATATTTGAGTTTGAATTCCAGATGCTTCAGCAAGAATTTGACTGAAATAAATCTTGGATTCCAAGGAGGAGGTATCAAAATCAAATACATATGCTGAATTATTCCAGGATAAAATTCCTTCGATATCTCCAATTAAAGAGAGGGTGGCTCCATCAAAACTAACTCCATCGACAATAAAATCAGCAGCAATCCTAGCATCATCCCCTAGAATGAACGAAATGGGCTCTGGGATTAGAAGAGTTAAAACTGACGAGACAGGTTGGATCAAAACTGTGATAAAAATTGATCTAGTTTCAAATCCTGCCCTACTAATTTGGATTAATGCAGTATATTGTCCTAATTCCAGACCTGTAGTATTGAAATCAATATAGAATTCGTAGGAAATCTCGGTAATTGTAGTGTTTCTTTCCCATGTAACTGAGCAATTAGCTAGATTGACGAGTTCACCTGAACTTGCATACGTATAATTTGCAACTATCGAAAATATTTTACCTTGCTCTACTTGGACAAGAGTTGTGTTAATATCAATATCAGTCGCAATTGGATCAACTATTACCGTTATGAAAACATTCTTAGTCTCAAAACCAGTCCTATTTATTTGAACAGTAGCAGTGTATTGATCTAATGAAAGGTCTGTAGTGTTAAAAAGAATAACAAATTCGTTTGCAATTTCGTTGGTTTCATAATATTTTAACCAATCAACCGTGCATGTTACCGATGCAGTCGGAATTAACGCTCCACCATAATATTCGGTGTAATTAACTTTTACTGAAAATTGGTCCCCTTGAGATATTCGAACAAATGTGGTATTAGCTTGAATAACTGTCTGGACTGGATTAACTAGAACAGATATGATAATACTTTTAGTTTGGTATCCTGAACGATTCAAAGTGATAAGAGATGAGTATTGATCCAGTGCGAGTCCTGTTGTTACATAATCAATGACAAACTCATCACCGACTCGTGTGATTATAGTACCCAAAGACCATGTTACTGCACAATCAGTAAATGGTACTAAAGTTCCTAAACCAGTATCTGTGAGATTAACCTTAACACTAAAAGGAGTACCTTGAGATACCTCAATAAATGTTTCATTAGCAGCAATTGCAGTCGCAATGGGATTTACTTGTAACAAAACAACATCCGATGTGTTAGTATAGTCTGTCTTATTAGCAAAGATCGTAATAACAAATGTTTCAGGATAAGATTCACTGGTCACATCCAACGTGGATACATTTAATTCATATTGCCCAACAGATTTTTCATTAACATCATACCAAGTAATCCAATCTGTTGTGATATCATCTGCTGTTAGGAATGCTTCCGAGATTTCACCTGTGAGATTAAAGTCAAATAATGCATAGGAATTTGCTGAGACACTGTTAACCTGTCTTGGCACATCTAACACCATTCCTTCTCTTTCAATGGATAACTGGATGAAATTCGATTCTGTATAATTTTGGTAGTATGTCTTTGAAGCATTTACTGAAATGTAGTAGTCTGTATAATCTAATCCCGATGTATCTAAATCTATGAAATAATATCCTCCGCCTGCATAAGAGAAAATACCGGATTCTCCAAATGTAGAATTATATTCGACAGTAGCAAAGTCAATTCCTTGATTTAAATCTGTATCTTCAAATTCAACAAGGACTAGTAATGCTTCACCTGGTACTGTTTCAATTACTGGTTCTACTGCGGTCAAAATTGTGCGGTGTATAACGTTGAAATCAAAGGTTTTATATCCTACTTTATCAACAAAAGTTGAGCTTAAGTTATTTGTCCAACCAACTTCTGCTGTATACATTCCATAAGTCATATTTGATGTACCAACTGTAAAATTACCAAAATAGTATTCAAAATCGGATGGTTCTTCTGAAGTTTCATAAAAAATCGTGCCATTAGGATGATAAATAGTAAAATTTAGTTCAGTATTTGCGAATTCTACTGTATCGTTGATTTTGACATTGATGTGGAAGTCTTCACCAATATAGAAATTTGTTTTTTCTTCAAATAAAGCACCATTCCAGAATTCTAGTTTCGCTTCATCAAACCAGCTTTTACTTCTTGCCTGGAATACCCAGTCTCCACTAGAAAATACACTAGAAGGAATAATGAATTTTGTGGTTCCATATTCAGTATCAATCAATGAGGAAGTTCTGTTTGTCAAGAACGGATCTATTGCACTTAATATTCGCCAATCTTCTGGTTTCTCAATTTCGATCCATCGATTTGTATAACTCACCGGAATTGAAGGAGATGCATCGATCGTCCACAATATGTCATCAGATCCTGAAAATGCACCGTCTTGAAAAGTTGAGTAACTTGTGTTTATCAATCTGTATAAATCGGCTGAAATAGTTAAATTGTCAATATAAATAGTTTCTGAAATACTTGCATTTTTTTGAATACTAAATTGAACGTCTTGAGTAGATCCATAATTCTTTTGCACAGGTATGGTGAACATGCCTTGACCTGAAGATGTATTAGAATAGTAATAATCTGTAAACGTATCCTGATCTTCGGCTATTAAGGCATATGGTTGGTTGATTTCTGTCCAAATATTATATTCTATATAATTGAAATGAATATCATTTATATCGACTAAAGGATCGGAATCATCATGCATATATATACCCAATCTGAATTCAACATCATTCGGAAGGGATTGACCCTCACTGGATAAGTAGTATTGATATGTATAGGTGTAAAATACATCGTACCCTTGTAAACTTCCGAATGGAACAGTATTATTATATTCCACTCCACCAATTATAACAGCAGAATACAGGGAAGCATTATAATATGGACCTGCAGGCAATCTTTGTCGTATGCGATTATCAAATGTAAATTCTACCAACATTCCCGGGACCGCTTCTTCCTCGACAGAAACAGTTTGGTTAAAATAACCCATCTCACCGGCATTCAAATTAGCATAACCCACATCCAAAGATAGCTGACTTGAACGATTATCTGTTCTAATTG
>JAEOTN010000087.1 GCA_016839865.1 Promethearchaeota archaeon
GGCTGATATGGCCGATATGGAATGACCGACCATGTTATCAATATACAACACTACTATTTCACCCAACCGATCCTGATATAGTATATCTAGGAGCGTTTCCCTCAGGTATGTATAAAAGCATCGACGGGGGAACCAGTTGGAATGAAATTAATGTAGGTTGGACGAATGATGGTGTATTTTCTTTGAAATTCCACCCCACTGACCCTAATATTATATTTGCTGGAACCTATAACGGCATAAGTCGGTCAATTGATGCAGGAGCCCATTGGGAAATGTGGGATAAAGGATGGCCTGTGGAACAATGGGCTTTTGCTATAGATTTCGATCCTTATGATTCTGATGTTATGTATGCTTGTTCAAAAAATGGTGAAAACGAGGGTGTAGGAAGGACGAACTTTCATGGAACAGTAATGAAAAGCATTAATGGAGGGGAGGATTGGTTCTCTATAACGAATGGACTAGATTTAGACCAAGAGTTCTACCAAATTTCAGTCGACAAGAACAATCCGGATGTAATTTATTTATGTACACAAAAGAAGGGAGTTTTCATTACTTATGATGCAGGTGAAACATGGCAAGCATGGAATGAAGGATTGACTACTATATTCGCTGGAACTAACAGTAACAATGTTGCACAACCTATGGTTCAAACTGCTGATGGGAGGTATATCTACTTCGGCACTGCTGATTCAGGGGTATTCCGCAGAAAAACCATTGGAATGAGTTCAAGTGAATACACAATAACAAATTCTATCGATCTTCTTGGGGAATCTGGATTTCATAATATCCGTTGGTATAATTGTATTCCAATTTTAAATAAGAAATTAACTTCATTTGAAAAAATGAAGCAAATTCAGTTAGTTGAGCGAAGTTATAGAGATTTCTTCACAACTAAGGTCCCATAGAATTGTTTGATTTACCTACTCCTGCTTGATCATAATCTTGTTCCCCGCGAGAACCCACAACAGCATCTTTCTGCTGCATTATGTGTCGATCGGTCTGGAGTTCTTCCGTCATCTTCAGTTTTCCTTTCTTTATTCGGTTCTTAAGTTTATACCACCATTATCTTAGTTTCATTTTCGGATACCTACAAATTATTCAATCTCGAAAATTATCATGCAATTAAAACGTCGCGCTTACGAAGAAGAACCCGAAGAAGATTTTGTATCATACATGAAAATGTTGGATGAAACCAAGAAGAGTGGAATTCAGAAATTTCGGAGATTATTGCGGATATTTCTTAAAAAAAAATGAGATGAGAATACGATAAAAAATTCAAATTTGTACCCTTTTGTTCGGTTAAATCCTATACTCCATAGATTTTTATTTACCAATATCCGATTCTCAGTAGATGGAAGTAATTAAATACTCAAGTATTGTTACATGCCCACAATGTGGATTTAAGGAAGAACATCCGTTGTCTGATGATGTGTGAAAACAAGCATACGAGTGTCAATATTGCCATAAAACTATTCACGGTGGAAATAATAAGCATGGATGACGTTGAATTTACTGTGCTTTTGGAGATACTCCTTGAGTAGCAATACAAAAAAGCCAGATAGGGTAATTTATATCAATGAACTTTATCTATAAACCATTGGAGATAAAGAGAGACTCCCGCAAGGAGAAAACTATACCCATTTCTGATTTTTCGTTCTTTTCATCAAATTCCCACTCGTTTCCCAGATCTATAACTGAAACAATTATAAAGCTCATCGTTCAACAATAGTATGTTGAATTGATACTACAACAAACACGAATTTTGTGATATTAGCATGAGAAAAGTAGTTGTTTTAGGCTTAGGATACACAAATGCGAAAACGCTCTCTCCAGCTGCAGGTTGGAAAGATTGGATGTACGAAGCATGTAAAAAAGCCTATATGGATGCTGGTGTCAATCCCCGAAAAGATGTAGATTCATTCATCACTTGTGCAGAGGATTTCTACGAAGGATTCTCGATATTTGATGAATTTGTTCCAGATCAGATTGGGGCTCTTCTAAAACCATGTTGTACTGTGTGTTCAGATGGGCTCTATGGGTTGGCAAATGCAGCAATGCAAATACGAACTGGATATTTTGATACTGTATCGGTAGAAGCACATAGTAAGAACTCAGATCTCTTGACCTACCCCGAAGTTGTTAATTTTGGCTTAGATCCTGTTTTTGAACGACCCGTTGTTGGTTCTTCTAAACGACCAAATTACAAAGGGTCACCGGATTGGAATGTTGAAGATTATGAGACAGCAGTTTCCGATGAAAAGGAACGAGTTCATCCATATTTCTTAGCTGGAATGGAAATGCGTCATTACTTGAAAAAAACCGGAACTACAGAGGAACAATGTGCCGGAGTTGTGGTGAAAAACAAGAAAAATGCATTTTCGAACCCAATTGCCGCATATGAGTTGAATATTACAGTGGATGATGTTATGAAGTCTGAACCTGTCTTCACACCTATGAAAAAATATGATGTTGCTCCTACAGTTGACCTTGCAATTTGTTTCGTACTTGGAACTGAAGAAAAAGCTAAAGAACTAGGAATAGAACCGATATACTTAGAAGGAATTGGGTGGTCATCCGAAACTCCTTGGCTCTCAAACCGAGGATTTGATGCAAATTATGCTGCAATGTCTTCAAAGATGGCGTATAAAATGGCAAACATTAAAGATCCAAGCAAAGAAATAGATATACTCGAAGTAGATGATAAATTCTCCTACAAGGAACTTCAGCATTTAGAAGCAATTGGATATACCGATAATGCTGCAAAAATGCTGGATGAAGGAAAACTCTCGAATGTTAACGTTTCTGGTGGAGCCCTAGGAATTGGAAATTGCCTTGAAGGAACTGGATTACAAAAATCACTCGAAATTGTTACTCAGTTACGAGGTCACGCAGGAAAGAGACAATTAAAGGATGTGAATGTCGGTCTTGCCCAATCATGGAGAGGTATTCCTTCTCCGAGTGGAGCAGTTGCAATTTTCAGGAGGGGTTAAAATATGAAGAAAACTTATGTCTTAGGAGCCGGTATGACGATTTTCAGACGTCATTTATTAGAGACTGGTAAGGAGTTATCATTCCTTGCTGCAAAGATGGCCATGGAAGAGGCAGGCATTACACGAAAAGATATCGATATGGTAGTGATGGGAACTGCTCCAGATGCATTCGATGGAATTCACATGAAGGGTGATAATCTTCTAGATGGAGCTGGCGGAGTTAATAAACCGTATGTTAGAGTGTTTAATGGTGGCGGTACAGGTGTTTTTGGCCCAATTGCTGGATGGTGGCATGTTGCATCAGGCATGGCAGACGTTTGTATGGTAATTTGCGAAGAAAAAATGGGAAATATCAGACCCCATCCGCAGGTGGCGTTCCAACATATCTGGGATCCCATTATAGATCGACCCTTACATCCTAACCTAGTTTGGTTGTTTGCGATGGAGATGAATCGCTACATGACAACGTATGACATTAAAAAAGAGCATATTGCAGAAGTTGCTGTAAAAAATAAGCGGAATGCAGTAGGTCATCCATGTGCTCAGCTACCTGACGAGAATATTACTGTGGAAGACGTTCTGAATTCTGAGATCATGGCTTGGCCCGTGCAAAGGTTAGACATTAGTCCACCAAGTGATGGAGCAGCTGCTATAATTTTCTGTAGTGAAGATGTTGTTCACAAATATACCGATGAACGAATAAATATAGCTGGAGTCGGTTGGAACATCGACTCAACTATGTGGACCAACCGAGATTTAGCTTTCCCACGTTACGTTGCCAACGCAGCTAAAATGTGTTATAAGAAGGCTGGAATTGATGATCCGAGGAAGGATATT
The DNA here is from genome assembly GCA_016839865.1 of Promethearchaeota archaeon. The sequence goes on from JAEOTN010000087.1 coordinate 3,828, forward strand.
GATTTTGCGGAGCCGTATGATCCTTTTGATTATAAAGAACTTCACCATGCCGAGGGTTTACTACTTTTTGATAAAGGTAAAGCCCCATTAGCTACACATGAAGGAGTTACTCAAAGAGACGGTGACCTACCGTTATGTCCAAGTGGTGGTTTATTAGGTGTCGGCAACCCTATTGCAGCTACAATGGGACAGAAAGTATGTGAACTCTACTGGCAATTGGCTGGAAAAGCTGGTAAGAGACAAGTTCCAAATGACCCTCAAGTCGGTGTAGGACAAGCTTGGGGAGATATAATGCAAATGGCTACCGTTATGGCCATGAGGAGGGAGTAAAATGACAGACGAAAAGAAAGCTCATCCACCTTATACAGTAGGAACGAAAGTGAATGAAAAGGAATTCATAAATAAGGATATTACTGCTACCTTATGGCAACCAATGATGCAATATTCGTGGGCCCTTGGTCGTGCGAATGTTAAATTCCTTGAAGGATTGAAAGAAGCGAAGATCTACGGAATAAATTGCCATACATGCAAGAAGGTCATAGTTCCACCAACGATGTTTTGTCCATATTGTTATGATCCTACAGAAGGTTGGGTAGAGCTACCAGATACAGGGATAATAGAGACTTTCTCGATTTCCTATTTAGATCCGAATGCAAATCGCATCGAAGAACCAATTTTAATTGGTGTAATAGATCTCGATGGAGCTCCTGAACACTATGGGTTCATGCACTATTTCGATGAAATGGACAAAGATGAGATTCACATCGGCATGAAAGTGAAGGCAGTCTGGAAACCTGAAAAAGAACGAACTGGTTCGATAACGGATATTAAATATTTCAAGCCGTTAAAGGAAGGAGGGAAGTAAGATGACCTTTGGTGAAAAACAAAACACTGAATCTGAAATTGGTTTAGCATGGAGAGGAGATATGCAGGCGGACTATCTCTATCCAAACGGTGCAGCAGGAGATAAATTTTTCAAGAATTTGAGAGAGAAAGAAACTTTCCTTGCATGTAAATGCCCAAAATGCAACATTACTTACTTACCACCCCGGATTTACTGTGAGGATTGCTATGTAGAAATTCCGGAAGACGCATGGAAAGAAGTTGCCCCTGAAGGAACAGTTCGGATGTTCACAGTTGCCTATCTCAATTCTGAAGGTGGAAAGTTAGAAGCCCCCAGAGTAATGGCGCTTGTGGATATTGAAGGAACCGATGGTGCATGGTTAGCTAAGCTCAATGTGAAAGACTTGAAGAAGGATTACACTGGAGCAAAGGTTAAAGCGATTCTTCGTCCTAAAGATAAACGCGATGGAACAATGAAAGATATTTTGTACTTTGAGTGAATTTCTTATTTTTTTTTCTTTTTTTTATTTGTTAATTTATTTCTTCTTAATCTCACTTTCCCACAATTCTTTCATTTCTTTGGAAGTAGCCAGTAATTCTTTCAAAGTTCCAATGCTATCAATTTTCCCATTCTTTAGTAAAATTACTTGATCTGCCTTTTGTAATACGGATTTCCTATGGGAGGATATCAAGAATGTGGAATTTTTTCGCTTAAACACTCGTCTCCAAAATTTCTTTTCAGTGTTTACATCCAAAGCACTACTTATATCATCTAAAATAAACAATTCTGAATCGTGAATGAACATTCGTGCTGCAGCTACTCTTTGTTTTTGACCACCAGATAACTTAACTCCTTTGGGACCAATCAAAGTGTCCATTTTTTGTTCAAAATTCTGGATTTCTTTATCTATTACCGCTAACTCAAGAGCTCCTTCAATATCAATTGAATCCTCTGGTAATCCCAAAGTGATGTTTTGTTTAATATTTTCAGAAAATAAGGATGGAATCTGACTAGTATAAGAACTATGTGGAGGTTTAAAGAACCTTTGAGGATTCTTGATTTTTTCACCATTCCAATAAATATCTCCTTCAGAATCATACAATCCTTGTAAAGCTCGTAGTAATGTGGTTTTTCCAGACCCAATTCTCCCGGTTATCACATTTAAAGTTCCATTCTTCAACGAAAAGGAAATGTCCTTTATCCCATGTTTACTATTTGGGTAAGAATAACTCAGATTATTTACTGTCAATACGTCCAATTCACTACTCATGGAGGTCAATGGTTGGATTTGGGGGAATTCTTTATCTATATAAATCTCTCCATCTTTCACTACTGCAATAGTCTCTTTCTTCATGATATTCGCTAATCGATTATACGAGACTCCAGCTCGCTGTAAAGTCGCAATCAGGTTTCCTAACGCCCCAACAAATCCTGTAAGCCACCCGATCAGGAAGCTGAATAAGAAAATGTTTCCTACCGTGAAATTTCCACTTCTAAGTTCAGTTCCTATCAAAAGAAACATAATCCCTATTGATACACTGGATACAATCCCATACAATGATCTTACAGTTTGCAATAGGAACGCGTCTTTAACAGAGATCTTTTTTCGATCACTATTCAATGAATCAAAATGTTGGAGAATATTTGACTCTGAGTTTGTGACTTTGATCGAACGAATGGATGAAAAAAATTCATTAATAGCCCCAGTTACCATCCCAGTAGCTTTACGGCTTGCTTTATTTACTTCTACAATCTTCTTTTTCGCTAAAAATACAGAGATTACCAGAGCAATTAACGGGATTAAGATGAAAGCTGTGATTTTTGCATTTATGGAGAACATTATATAAAACGCAAAAACTGCAAATATCCCAAAATTTATCATTTCGGCAAAAAAAACTCCGATTTCACCAATCGTTTCTACATCACCACGAAATCTGCTGATTAATTCTCCTGAGCTTTCTTTAAGTGGTTCTGCACCAGGAAGTTCCATGATACCTTCAAGTAAGTTTTTCCGTAGTAGAGTGAACGATTGCCATATATACTTCACAATAAAAAAAATGTAAATTGTTAATGCAGTCACTCGGATTACAAACGATACAGGAATGAGTGAAATCACCCCATTTATACCAAAATGAAAAAAAGAATCTGCCCCTTGCAGTTTATTGAAAACTTCTTGAATGACTAATGCGGTTCCTAGAGGTGAAATGAAAAATATTAGGTTAAAAATGAGGGTCATTACAAAAATCCAAGTTCGTGTTGAGATAAGTTTCAAAGTATTTCGTAATACACTCATTCCTCAGATACCTCCAATTCCAATAATCCAGTTTTAAGTAATTGAGAATATCGGGAATTCTCATCAGTTTCTAATTCGCTTCTTTTTCCTTGTTCGATTATTGTACCATCGTCGATTATCACGATTTTATCTACTTGGTTTAATGTAGATAATCTATGAGCAATAATGATCGCCGTGCGATTCTCTAGGAGTTTCTCTACTGCTTTATCTACTAAAACTTCAGTGAGGGGATCTAATCGACTACTTGCTTCATCTAGCACTACAATCTTAGGATTCCGAAGGAAAACTCGTGTGAATGCGATTAGTTGAGCCTCTCCTGCCGAGAAACTATTACTTGCACTAATCTTGGTATCCAATCCATTTTCTAGACTTGTTAACCATGGACCTAATCCGACATTGTTTATTACATCAATTACTGCTTCATCTGAAATGTTTTGGTTAAATAAGGTGATATTGTCACGTAATGTCCCTTGGAACAATTCAACCGTTTGAGTCACCATTGCAATTTGTTTTCGGATTTCTTTCAATGGATATTCCTTGATGTTTTTCCCCCCGACCCGTATTTCTCCGTGAGTCGGATCATATAATCTGAATAATAAACGTGATATTGTTGTCTTTCCACTCCCAGTTCTCCCAACTAGCCCGATACATGTGTTTTCTTTTATCTCCAATGTTAAATTATGCAATACAGGTTCATTTTCCTTATACTCAAAAGAAAGATTACTGAATGAAATCGCTGTAGCATGGTCAGTAAAAGCTTCTTTTCCATTATCTTCTAATCGTGTGTTAATACCGAGTAGTTCTTGAATTCGATCAATTGCTGCATCCGCTCTTTGGAGTTCTTGAATCTGAAATCCGATATTTATAATGGGATGTGTTATTAAACGCGTGTAATCAGCGATGAGGAAAATCCCACCTAAACTCAATGCTCCCGAATCAAAAAATGGCACACCAAGGATATACACTAACGTGGTTGAAACACCGACCACAACGAAAATAATTATACGTACAATCGAGGTTTTCGTCAGTGCATTCACCCCAACATTATATTGTTGTTTAGCTAGCTTATGGAAGCCCATCATTGTATAATTTCGAGCACCCAAAGCAAGCAAGTCTTCTTTTCCCGTGATTCTCTCTTCGATATATCCATAGGTTTCGGATGCTGCTTCTCTGACATCCATCCAGAGTTTTATAGCGGGTTTTGAAGATAACACAATAAAGTAGAATCCTATTATAGATGTGATTAAGAAGACTAGCCCAATTATCCAATTGAGCAAAAATAACCCTAGAAGGATTGAAATAATTAACAGTAAATTACGACCTAAATATAGAATTAATGTGGAGAAGAATGTTGATAACATCAAAACATCCCCATCAATTCGTTCAACCATCGAGCCTGGCTTATGTTCATTATGAAATCGCATATCTAAATTTAAGCAATGTTCTAAGAGATCATATCGAAGTTGATTTGTTGTGGACCAAGCTAGATTCTGTCCAATATATACACCTAATATCACTAATAAATTTGCTACAACTGCAAACCCGATATAAATGATAGCCGCTATGATCAAACGGACAAGATCGACAGATTCCGCAAGAGCTGTGTCAATATATAGTTTCAAAATTTGAGGATTGATAACAGAAAGAACTGTGCTTAGAAGAATTATCACCAGTAGGATTATAAAAGTCCGCATCTGGGGTTTTAAATACGATTTAAGTAATTTGAAATACTTACGAAAAGGAAATTTGAGATTTATCTTTAGACCACTCACAAATGTCAAATTAGTATATCTTACATATAAATGTTGGAGTCCTATTTATGAGTGTTTGTGAGTTATTCCAGTGACCAAAGACTATTTAATTATGCTTCATGTACTGGTAGTAAGGAATATAGTACTTCTAAAAATTCACTTACTCTTTTTCCTCTTTCTAACTTTCAACCGTATCACTGCGAATAATAATGGTAAAGCTAATTTTGATCTGAAAAAGGCAATTTTTTTCTTCGAACCAGTCATAATTTTCCCCCATTCGGTCGTAAATGCATCTCCTTTTATATTACAATTAGATTTTGAGAAGAGTTCAAAATATTGTGAGTACTTTACTTAATTTATGGGCAAAAAGACTCAAACTGAGATGGACGAGGATTTAACGAAAAAATTAGTGATGGTTGACGATTCATTTAGAGAAGTTATAAGACGAATCCCTCCTCAAGATAAACACGCACCGCATCCTTATTGGGTTCATAATGAGTTGATTGAACGATATTTAGTATTAAAAGATATTGATGTCAAAAAAGGAATGAAAATTTTGGACATAGGTTGTGGTGCGGATGCTCTTACATCCATCGTATTAGCTTATTTTGTAGGGGAAGAAGGAATAGTGGTGTCTGTGGATCGAGCAAGGTGGTCAAGGTTTGAAAGAATGGTTTCTTACGTCCAGTATCAAGATCGGATCATTCCATTGAAACTTGATGCTTCTGAATTACCAATACCATATCGATCGTTTGATTTAGCAGTTATAGTCCATGGAATCAGGAGTATGGGAGAAAATGAGGAAATAGAAGTTATTTTGAGAGAACTTCGACGAGTGGCATCCAAAATAATTATTGCTGAATCTTTACCAATTGCATATAATCCTGCTCAACAAGCTCATCTTGATATGTATAATCTTAGAGAACCAGTTTTTGAGGCAGTATTTGGGAAGAGAGATGATTTTAATTACCGAACAGAAGAAGAACTTACCAAAATCGTGGAATCCAGTGGAGGAAAGAACATCAAGTCAAAGATTATTAATTTTGATCTAGCACATTATCTAGCTTTCTTTCCGAAAGAAATCATCAAAAAAATTAAAAATGAACAATTGAGGAATAAATATCTGAAAAAATGGAGGGAAGCTTACACCCAACTGCAGGAAGTAGGAGAAGCTCATCCACCGGTTTGCATTATATCGTTTGCTATCTAATCATGTTCTTCTTATTTCTTTTTAGTCGTATCGCTGCGATTAATAGGGGTAATGCTAATTTTGGTCTGAAAAAGCTTACTTTTTTCTTTGAACCAGTCATTATTTTACCCCATTCAGTCATAAATGCATCTCCTTTCTTATTGCAAACTTCTGCAAATGCATCGAGAAATATTGGACGTTTCACAAACACATTGATCATTCTTTTAGACCATTTGAAGTCATTGCCGAATGACTTCATCCATTCTTTTTGATATTTTGAGAACAGTTGTTTATCGAACCGATTGGAAGACAATGCTTCTTTAGCAACATTCGCGGCAATTTCGGCAGCATCCATCGCGTATTGGATTCCTTCACCTGTTAAAGGATCTACATGTCCAGCAGCATCCCCTACAATCATTAAATTATCTCCGTAACTTGTTTGAATTCCACCAAATCGAATAGGTGCAGCTTTCATCTGTTCGAGTTTTGGATTTGGGCCTATTTTTTCGCTCATGGGGGGAAATTTCGTAATGAATTCATGATGAAACACTTTTAAATCGTCTGTTGTTGCTTTTCCTCCAGGAATGATGTAACAACAATATCCAATATCTCCATTTGCCTGCCTAAATAATGAACAATAGCCTGGAACAAGCTTTGGGGGGTAATAACACACCCCATCGTAAGGATATTGATGAGATCCCGCTTCAATATAAGCTCTGCTACAAATCGCTTGTGGAGGAGTCTTAACATATCCCAATGTTCTTGCTAATCGTGATGACGATCCATCTGCAATTATCAATATCTTAGCTCTAAAGCTTCTAACATTTGATTTAGATGAAATTGTCCATTCAGAATTCTCAGGTGAAAAGACTGCATTTGATACTGAGTATTCTTCCATTAATTCCGCTCCTTTTGTTATAGAAGCTTTGATCATCATCTCATCTAGTATTTGTCTTTTAATTGCTATTACAAGGTGACTTTGTTGGGTTGATGAATCTCCGATATATTCAATGCCACTTGGGCTAACAAGTCCCCCAATTGCTGCCCAATGTCCTTTCCCTTCAGCAAGAACTTTTTGCATTACGCCCATACGTTCCAGATGAATTTGAGCTCTTGCAGTAATCGCATCACC
>JAEOTN010000088.1 GCA_016839865.1 Promethearchaeota archaeon
AATGTCTTCCTTGCGAAACGGTCCATATGTAATTAAATTTGGTCCTACCAATGCTTCCGCGTCCCTTAAAACACGGACATCACAATACTCAATTTTCTTGCTAAGAGACGAAAGTTCAGATTCACACTCACCTTCCGGAACTTCTTCATCACATGTTTCTGTTACTGCTGAATAATATTGCTCAGTCTTATATCCTTTAAAAGCTGATAACAAATTTCGATAAAAATCTTGTTCTGAGAGAGTTAATACATTCTGATCGATGACTTCCAATTGTTTGCTCATTTCAATTATCTTCTCTTGGCGAACCGCAAGAAGATCTGTAATTAAATAATCAACATTTTTGCTGGATTCTTTCTTCAACTCAAATAATATAGATTTAGCTTCCGTATTTGCATCAGCTGGTGGTGCATGATGCTCAATTTGATGGATTTCCTTTTGGAAATTCAAGAATTTTTTTAGTTTCCTTTCTGGTAACAGAGTAATTTCTGTAGACGCACATTCTAACTCCCAATCATACATTAATTCCTCATAAATCGTTTTAAATTCATGTGCATTCATTTTTATCATCATTTTACAATTTTCGCGACATCCTTGCATGTTAGAAATATCGCTACTGCTTCTGGAACTTCTACAATCTCACCCTTTACTTTGAAAGGGCCATATTGCTCCCCCTGAATCCTAATTTCTGGGCAGATCGGGGTGGTTATTTCTACTTTCATAATTGATTGTGTCTCCAAAGAAAAGACAATAGGATCAGATAATGGTTTAAAATCTACCATTTCATAATAATCCAAAGGTTTCACAATAAATCCTGTTTTTCCATGAAGAGAACCTTGAATTCGAATCAATCGATGTGTATCTATAGAAACTGGAACATCAACATCACACATACTAACCGAAAGCAGAAAATTCTTAACTTTTTCCCAACTACCTTTCGCAAAATCCTTAATTATCCAGTTTGGATTTTTCTTACGGAGTTGTTCGATGATTTTTTCTCTCTTAATTCGATCAAATAAACCGTTTTTTATTTTCGCATCTACTTTAATATGTCCAAAATCTTCATCGAATGACTCAATATCCTCATGATCGTTTAGAATTTTTAAAAAACTTCTCGCTATTCTTCCTTTCCAACCAGGATCATCTATGGTACTTCCCTTAAAGTAACCATTATTTACATCATAAGAAAAGAAATCAATTGGTTCGAAATTAGTTCCTGTTATATAATCTACGATTTGCCTTCGTTCATTAGAGTTCATTGCTCGAATAAACTCATCCCGTAAATGAATATGGTAACCGCGATGACCTGAAAAATTAATTTCAATATCATCTCTTGTGTATCCAAAATCTGGCAAGAAATCATCCACAAGTTTTACAACCTCTAGTTTACTTGCATTTAAGCAAACTTCACATAGCCAAAATTGTTTTCTGATAGGACCTTCACATTTAGGGCATTTTGTAATTTTTCCTTGAGACACATAGTCACAATTCATACAAATGAAATAATCATGATTTTTCTGACAGGACAAATCCATATGATCTGCATCAATATCCACAACGAAATCACATCCTAACCACTCCTTTTCACTCATTATTTTGTTGGATGGATCTTTATACAATGCAGCACTGTGATAGACATGTTTGGGGGTTACATTTCTCAATTCAGAATACAATTGATCTGGCGTCACAAAACCCCTATGTCGGATCATGTAATTCTTATCCCAAAAGAGAAAAGCAAATTCTCGATTTTGAATTTCAGGAATCTTTGGGAAATTAACAACCAGTTCTGAATATTTCAACATAAATTTCTTGCGTAATTCCAGGATCGAATTATCCACTCTGTTCACTTCCTTCAGGAGTAGCTAATTTTTCTAATTTAGCTTTGCGTTGAAATTCCACATTCTTCCAAAAAACGTAGTCTTTCGGAGATTTTATAGGAACTTTTTGGTCACCATGCCCTTTGCGATAAACTCCCTCAGCACAGATGATGTCTCCATAGTCTTTATCTGGAGCTTTACAAAGTTTGATACTTTTTAGTTTTCCACAGCTATAAACTGAATATTTCTTTCCTTTTCCACCAATTCCTCGAGAAAATTCTACATTATATCGAGCAATCTTCTCATCAAAATCTGGGAGAGTACGAAATACATCAACTGTTTCCTCTACAGTATGATTGGTGTTTGCATAAAAAAATGCGACATGAAGTCTTTCACTATGGGTTAGATTTACTCCATTCGTCGACTTATTCAATATAAACTTAATACATGGAGGGTAAAGAGCATACACCATATTTTCATAAATATTTGCATTATCATATTGCTTTTTGGAAAGCTTTTTCTTTTCAACTTGTTGGACAATTTCATCAATTATTGCTGAAAGCGGTAGGATATTTTTTAATAATTGCATGAGTTCACCGCTGGAACCTCGGTGACTCGGTATAATCTGTCTTCGAACAACTTCCTGAAGTAAGCGTGCAACATTATCTTTTAAAAGATATACTCGCCCGTTGATCACATGACGATTAATTAACTGGTAATTTGAATCTTTAAGCAATGCTGCAATAGGAACATAATTATGTACCTCAATCCAGTAGTCATACATAGTATTTCCAATTTGTTCTCCTTTCCGAAGATAATGAAAAGGAAATCCCATTTTTCCACTTAGCACTTCAAGATCACGGTTATCCTCATTCAAAAATCTTTGATGATAAAGTTTTGAAATTAGATTGGATACATGATTTTCCAAAATTCGATTATCAAATGCGGTGAGGAGAGTTTTCACAGTATAGAATAAAATTATGTTCAGTTCATCATCTGTGAGATTGATACCCGCTTCTTTTTTATTTAATGCTAAAATAAAGGAATCTAAAATCAATTTCTTAAGTGAAGGGTAGAGTTGAAAATATTTTGTGAATAAATTGGTATAGTATTGAACAGGTTCCTCTTCAGTTTCTGACGCAGGATCAAATTTCTCTCGACCCCCTTCAAGCCAAGGGTATTTATATACTAAACCATAGGCATTATAATCCGACATAGTCCCAACTAGCTACATAGTGTTATGAAATGATTGTGAGAAAGAATTGAAAAAGAAAATGAGGAAACCGGATTTTATTGTCTAATACTCCTCTTCTTCGTCTTCAATTCGGGGAGCAAGGAAGTATTTCATCGAACTCGCTCCAATAATATTGAATGTTGCTTTTAATGGTTGATTTGTACGAACGGCGATGTCTACTTTCGATACATTTGGGATGGATCCTACTTTCAACATATAGTTCAAGAATCGCAAAGCGAACGTACCTTCTGCTTCTTCTCCTACAACAAAGTTCCCAAGTTCGGAATCCCCTTTATCTAATACACATTCTGTATCACCAACGTTACCTTCAGATCGGAATACAAGATTCTCCCCATTTAATTTTATGATCACAGTATCACTGTAAATGTCCGCATCTCTTATGGCTTCCTCAAGATATCCGAGTGGGAGAGTGACACTACTGTTATAACTGATTTTTTCTAATTGTTCTGGTTGAATAGTAGGCATGCTGATATCTTTTAGGGTTATCGAAAATTTCCGCATCTTCTTCCCCTCATTGCTTTGCATGATTATTGATAATTTGTTGGAATCATCAGCATATTTGAATATTATACTATCGTTTGGGGAACTTCTTTTCAATATTTTAACCAGATCTGTAATATTCACACCAATTTTTTGCTCTTTATCGCATTTGTATTCATCAAAATCTTCCTTATCTAGTTTCAGACTGATTAAACATACTCGTCCCGCATCAATTGATGTTAAACTAATTCCATCAGGATCAAAGTTAATTTCTGTCTCCTCAAGGATTGCCGCTACAGCATCAAAAATTGCGGCTATAGTTTTACTTTCTTCCATAGTAATTTCAAACATAATTTTCTCCAATTTTTAGTATTTAATGTATCATTGAATAGAGATGATAATAATAAAACTGCTTTATTAACACGATAAGAATCCAACAATAAAAATGCTAAGAGTTTGGTACTTTTAAAGAATTAAACATCCAGAAATAAATGAATGAAGTACTTCACTCAATAGATGTTTTTGAGAAGAGGTTTAAAATTAAAAATGAAAAGTGGATTAGGTAACGAAATTAGTACTCACGCCAACGATGGTCGCACTTTGTGCAGCGGAAAAAAGTTGTTGCAGGTTCATCAGCTGACCGAGTTTGTTGTTGAAAATATTCAGCTTTTGTATGACCACATTCTGGGCAAATTACATCGGTAGTTGGGTTTTTTACTACGTTCTTTTCTTCTAATATTACGGTCTTTTTAATTAATCCCATTTTCTGATGAGGTAAAACCTTCTTTGCTTTTCTATTGCTTACCGCTTCTTGTTTATATCCACACTGACATACAAGATAGGTTTTCTCATCTTCTAGCTTTTTTTTTCTTAGCATATTATCGCATTGGGGACAAAATTCAACCATCGTAATCACCCAGAAAAATTAGGTTAGAACATCTGAGATTTTTGTTAGGATTCTACTTTTTCCACCTGTTGGTTGAACCAAAATTTTTTGGCAAGTTTGACATTTTACTTCGGTGGAGGAACACCCAAACACGACTTGAGTAGAACCGCAGTTTAAGCAAACGATTTTTAGAAAACGACTTTTAGGTTTGGGTACTAGTTCATTTGGATTCATTTTTTTTATCACTTATTTCGCTATGATTTCATATTTCTTGATGCGTTGAGCACGACCGTATTTCTTAAATCCACAAACTGAGCAGGTTAATAGGGGCGTGGTTTTCTTGTTAACTTTTGCATTTTTTCGGAATACTTCTTTGGGTTGACTACCATAACCCTTCTTCTTTCGCTCATATCTTCTTTGTCCCTCAGCTAAAGTTCGCTTCTTCCCTTTTTTATAAATCGAGATGGTAAATTCTGTATGTTTCTTGCAACGAGGACAAAGTGAGTTAGTCTTTTTTGGTACTTTCATTTCACACAGCTCAGCTGTTTATCGATGATCGTTTTTTATAGCCCGTAAATTAAAAATTTTTTTGTTTTGAGGACTTCCAAGATAGATTATCAAGGGTAAAATAAAATCTAGCTGAAAAGTTTGAATATTACCTAATCAAGATCATAGGTAGGACAATGACGTCATTGGAAGGAAATGATATACTAAGTGCAAAACAATTCACTAGGGAAGATCTAGAATATTTGCTGGATTGGGCAATCAAGATTGAACAAGATAAGAAAAAATATTCTGAATGCATGAAAGGAACAATTATGGGCACCTTATTTTATGAACCTTCCACAAGAACCAGGTTATCGTTCGAAAGTGCCATGCTTCGATTGGGTGGTTCAGTCACTGGATTTTCTTCTTCGAAGGTTTCTTCAGTAAAAAAAGGGGAAACTCTAGCAGATACAATCAGAACTGTAGCAAATTATTCTGATCTTATTGTGCTCCGTCATAATAAAGATGGTTCTGCGAAGCATGCTGCACGATATTCTGATGTTCCTGTAATAAATGCAGGAAGTGGTAGCGGAGAACATCCTACTCAATCTTTGCTGGATCTACTCACTATTCAGCAAGAATGTGGAAAAGTGGATGGATTAAATATTGGTTTGATTGGAGATTTAAAATTCGGTCGGACAGTACATTCTCTAACCTATCTACTTGCGAACTACGATGTAAATTTGTATTTAATTAGTCCTCAGAGTTTAAAGATGCAGAATCGGGTGATGGATTACCTACAAGGCAAGGGTAACGTAAATATTACAGAAACGGTTGAATTCTTAGAAACTATTCCTAAACTAGATGTAATTTACATGACTCGCATCCAAAAAGAGCGGTTTCCCGACCCTGAGGAATATCAATCGGTTAAAGATGTATTCAAGTTCGAAAAGGATCACCTTTCGACTCTAAAAGCTGATGCCAAGATTATGCATCCACTTCCGCGTGTAAATGAAATAAGTCCAAAAATCGACGAAAGTTCTCACGCAATATATTTCAAGCAAACTTATTATGGATTAATGATGAGGAAAGCTATCATAGGCTTAGTTATGGGGGCTTTCAAGTAAAATATCACCATTTTTAGAGTAGTATGGGTTCATAATGGCATTGGAATTGTAACTATTTTTAGTTTATACGAGAGATTTTAATTCTTGAACATAATAAGTGGAACGTAAAGTTCATTTTCAGATAATCCCCCATGAACTGCTTTCAACCTGATCCTACTTTCTTTTAGCATCTTATCTTTAATTATGTAATTTTCTTTCATGAGTAAAAGATAATCTGGAATTCTGTAATAGAAACGAGGATGAGCTTCATATAATCCAAATATCTCCATATCGATAAGATCTTGCATTTTGAGGAGTGAACAATATTCCTTAAAATGAGTGTCAATATAGGATTCAAACTGTTCACGATACGGTGCCCGTACAAAACAAAAAGCTGCTCTTCCCTCTCCACATAATGGAAGAATGAGTGTTTTTTCTAAATCTGGATGGTCTTTCATTTTTATCACCTTATCCTTAGGAACATCAATCAATCCATGATCTGCTGTAATTAAAACCAATGTTTTTGGTTTCAATGAATTAATTTTTTCATTGAAGCTGATTAAATCTGTGAAAATATCCTTAAAATGCGGTTTTGCAGCGGTAGTGCCTGACATGTGGGAAATTGTATCTATCCCATCCCAGTAACTTAAAATAAACTTCTTTTCATCACTTTCTCTCTGTAGAATATTAAAAATTTTATCCAAAGAATCTTGGAAGTTGGTGAAACCTACGACTCCCTTGGTTCCTTTAGATACAACTGTATCATACGGAGTATCTTTAAGTTTCTCTGATATTACAAAATAGGATTCTGTCAATGGGACCTTTTGAAAAATCGATTCAATATGCAAAATATCTTTAGCCTTTATTGAATTCGTAGTAATATAATCCCCATAATTACGACGTGTTAAGGGTGGTATTGTTGATATTTGAGCTACTTCTTTCAAATAAGTGAACCATGCAAGACAACCATGATTTTTTGGACTATCTCCAGTATAGATTGTAGTCATCGCTGCTGCAGTAGTTGAGGGGAATACGGAAGTAACCTTGCTATGAAGATGATCCAATATTGGATAATCCAATAAATTCGAATTTTCCACAAAGAAGTTGTATCCCATTCCATCGAGTAAAATCAAAACAATGTTTTCTACTCCTTCTAATTGGGATAAGGGTAAATTTTTTAACGGAGAATATTTGCTGGTTCCTCCATAATGATGAATTATAGAACTCATGAGATTAACAAGACTACCATCCACATAATTTGGTGCGTTCAGATTTTGGATCATTAGATTTACCTTTTTATTGACTCAAAATAAAACTTACACATATTTCTCTAAGTATCTTTTACTCTGAAGAATTTCCGAAAAAATTAATCTCAATCTCACTGTAATTGCTTTTTATAATGAAAAAATTCAATTCTTTGAGATTATTTGAAAGTCCACACCACTTATAAGATCAGATTATATCCGAATCGTGAACAACAACAATTTCTAAATAAAACATTCGGATGTTGCAGATTTTTATGGAATCAGATGTTACATGAGAGGATTCAGATCTTCATTAAACATAAACCTAATTCTTCAATATCACATAAATTTTTAACAGAAAAAGATTACAAAACTAAGTTCAATTTCCTTAAAGAGGTTGACAGTAAAGCATTACAATCCACTACAAGAAATCTAATGTTCGCATTTCGAAATTATTATAACGGCATCAAACAAAAACGCACAACAGGATTGCCAAAATATAAATCCTCAAAGAATAAACAAAGTTATACTACCTACAATATAACAAACAATCTCAAAATAGATTTTACATTAAAAAAGTTGAAACTTCCAAAAATAAAAAGTTGGATTAAATTTCATGATGATCGGAAGTTTGACAAACAGATTACACATGTTACCGTGTCGAAAACCAAGACCGGCAAGTATTTTGCTTCAATTCATATAAAAATCAAACAGGAAATAATACCAAAAGACAAAATTAAGCTTCATCGAGTCATCGCTTTTGATATGTCTGCATCGAAATTTCTTGTTTCCAAGCAAATTCAGATGAAAAATCCACGATTTTTTCACAATGAACAAAAAAAATTGAGAAAACTACATAAATATTTGTCTCGAAAGAAATTAGGGTCAAATAATAGAGAAAAGGCTAGATTCAGATTAGCTCGCAAATATGAAAAAATTCACAACCGAAAATTAGATTGGACTCATAAAATTTCAACTCAGTTGTCAAAAAAATATGAAGCTATTATCTTAGAGGATTTGAATATCAAGGGTATGCAGAAATTTAAACCTGGAATTTCTAAATCAATCACATTAGATTTCTCGTGGAATCAATTTTTCTCATTTCTTGCATATAAAATGAAAAAACTTGGTAATCACTTAATTACAGTCAATCGCTGGTTTCCATCTAGTAAAATATGTTCAATTTGTGGTGTAAAATTAAAAAAACTAAAAATTAGTGTTCATGAGTGGAAATGCAAAGAATGTGGATCACTTCATGATCGAGACATTAATGCTTCTAAGAATTTATATACCGAAGGTTTAAAACAATTAAAAGCTCGATCTATCACATTAGTCTCTACCGTAGGAACTACGGAAAGTTACGCTTGTGGAGATGATAGAAGCCTTTCTCTAAGAGAGCATTCGTCTATGAATCAAGAATCCAATGAAATTTGAAATTGGAAGTTCAAACATATTTAGAACTAAAGTGTGAAACCATTAATGGAAGATTTATCACTTGTAATTGTTGGTCAAGCTGGTCAAGGAGTCCAAACTGTGGAACAATTTATGGTAGGACTTTTGAAAACATCTGGGTACAACGTGTATGCAACTAAGGAGTATATGAGTCGTGTAAGGGGTGGTATGAATTCAACTCAATTGAGAATTGGATCTGGTAAAAAACGAGTTCGTGCTTATATTGAGCGTATAGATCTATTAATTCCTTTACATAAGGATGCTATGGGACATGTTAAACACCGATTAACAAGCTCTACTATCATTCTTAGGGATCCTGAGATGATCGATACAAAAGAATGTTCCGACTTCACATGTTCGGATGTACCATTCACGAAAATCCAAAAAGAAATCGGTGTTAAATTTGTAAATGTGTATGCGGTCGGGGTTTTATCAGGAATATTCAAGATTCCTGCACAATCTGGGAAAAAGTATATTGAAGAAAGATTTGCTAGTAAAGGAGAATCAATTCTAGCGAAAAACTACACTGCATTTGAAAAAGGATACACTGTAGGGGAATCCCTCAAAGACGTCGTCCCTGAGATGCATAAAAATCCAACAATTGATGATGAAATTCTTCTAGATGGAAACCAAACTGTAGGATTAGGAGCAATTGCTGGAGGATGTAACTTCATTTCAGCTTATCCAATGTCTCCAAGTACAGGAACGCTTGTTTTTATTGCGCAAAATTCTCGAGAATTTGGAATCGTGGTAGATCAAGCAGAAGATGAAATTGCTGCAATCAATAAAGCAATTGGTGCATGGTTTACCGGTGCTCGAGCAATTGCATCCACCTCTGGAGGAGGATTCGCTTTGATGAGTGAAGGATTATCATTAGCAGGTATTGTCGAGTCACCATTAGTCGTTCATATAGCGCAACGACCAGGACCTGCAACAGGTTTACCTACACGAACTGCGCAAGAAGATTTGAATTTAGCATTATATGCTGGACATGGAGAATTTCATAGGATTATTTTTGCCCCTGGTTCCATTGAACAAGTATTTTATTTAACACAAAATGCATTTAATCTCGCAGATAAGCTTCAAGTCCCGGTATTTATACTTACAGATCAATATCTTGTTGATTCTTATTATAACATACCTGTTGAAGATATGAGAATTACGGGAGTTCAACATGCATTTGTGGAAACTAATGCTGATTATAAGCGTTATGCATATACAGAAACTGGTATATCTCCACGCGGTATTCCTGGGTTAGGGACAGGTTTGATTAGAAATGATAGCGATGAACACGATGAATATGGACACATTACAGAGGACATGCGAGGTGTTCGCGAAAAAATGACTGATAAGCGTATCCATAAAAAAGGAAAACAGATAGTACAAATGGACCCTCCTATTCCATTAGAACCATTTGGAGGAAACTCCTATGATACTCTTGTTGTTTGCTGGGGTTCGAGCTATCTCTCTGTTAAAGAAGCAATTGATGAAATTAATGATCCGAAAATTGCTGGGATACATTTTTCACAAGTATATCCTCTACCCAAGAATACTCATTCATTACTTACTAAAGCAAAAAATTTACTTCTAATTGAGGGAAACGCAACGGGTCAATTTGCCAATCTCCTCAAACTTTATGGAGATATTGAGATTCCTAAGAAACATTTGTATCTCAAATCTAATGGTGAACCATTATCTGTTGAAGAAGTGAAGAAATTCGTTTTACAAGCTTCAAAATTAGGAGGTAATGCATAATGAAAAACAATTTCGATTTCAACTCCGATGCTATTGCATGGTGCCCAGGATGTGGAAATTTTGCATTACACCGAATCTTAAAAGAAGCACTAGTAGAATTAGGAAAGAAACCCGAAGAAACCGTATTCGTCTCTGGAATTGGACAAGCTGCGAAGTTACCTCAATACATGAAGGGTCATATGTTTAATGGATTACATGGACGTTCTCTTACAATAGCAATGGCTATTAAAGCAGCGAATCCTGAGTTAACAGTCATTGTAGATTCGGGAGATGGTTGCACTTTCGGTGAGGGGGGGAATCATTTCAACCAGCAGATATTACGTAACTCGGATATCACAGTTATTGCCCATAATAACCAGATCTATGGATTAACCAAAGGACAAGCTTCTCCTACTAGTGTGAAGGGTATGAAAACACCTGTGCAAGTTTATGGTGTCACTAATGAACCTTTCAATCCAGTTGCTACTGCTGTAGCATTAGATGCTTCATTTGTGTCTCGTGCATTTGTCGGAGATATTGATAAAACTAAAAAAATTTTCAAAGCTGCAATATCCAATAAAGGATTTTCATTAGTAGATACATTTTCTCCTTGCGTTTCTTTCAATAAACTCAACACATATAAGTGGTACAAGGAGAACACATACAACTTAGATGAATCCCATGATTCTACCAATCGGATAAAAGCTTTCGAAATTGCAATACAAATGGATAGTTTTCCTCTTGGAATAATCTATCGGAACCCAAACAAGAAATCGTTCTGGGAATCTAATATTGCATACGAAAACGACAAACGTCCATTATTCAAACGAGAGTTAAATATGGATGCATTAACAAAATTGATAGAATCAAAAAAAATACATTAAATTTATTTAATAATGTATGGTAAAGTTGCGGAAGGCTTCTTCCTGAGCGTCAGAGATTTCATGGTTAACTTGGTCAACTTTAGCCCATATTGGTCCTCGTCTGAGCCATTTTAGCAACTCAGTAATCTTATCTTGTGATCCGTGAGCTAAAACTTCAACCTTTCCGTTGTTTAAATTCCGAACAAATCCCTTGACACCGAGACGGTTAGCTACATCTGCTGTAGTCGCTCTAAAGAAAACCCCTTGGACTTTCCCAGATATATAAGCATGAATTTTTTTCATATAGTTTCATCCTAGGATATTATTGGAGTTTTTGTTTTTACTTAGATGAGTGTCTAGCTAAAACTACGCGTTCTGTGCTTATAAACTCTTTGCACTCTTAACTTTTCGGACCTTAAAGGTCACCACTTTAAATCTGGTAACACATATTCAAACCTATGGATTTGAATTTCTGGCATAGATTGGTGTTAGCATTACTTCAATCTGTACTTGAATGGCTTCCGGTCAGCTCAGAAGGATTCTTAGTTTTAACTATGAATTCATTTCACATTGATAATATTTACACTGCAATACGCATTGCGATGTATTTCCATCTCGGAACTGCTATTGCAGTATTTTTCAAATATCGAAACGAATACATCAATGCGGTATTATTTCGAGATAAAAAATTACTTCGAATGCTTGTTGTCTCTGTTATAAGTACTGCAGTGATTGCCATTCCCATCAAACTTATACTAGAAAAAGTTCTTTCGGAATCGGTATTGGAATCTGCTGGATGGGTTGTTACATTACTAACGGGTATAGCACTACTCATTACTGGTTCCTTATTACAATGGGGTGCAACGCGTTCTCAAAACCTCCTTACTATGAAAGAAAGAAAAATTTGGGATGAAATAGGTTTGGGTGCTGTGCAAGGATTCGCGATTCTTCCTGGTATTAGCCGCTCTGGAGTCACATATACATATTTATTGGCTCATGGATTCAAGAAGGAAGAAGCATTCAAAATGAGCTTTCTAATCTCATTACCAGCGGTTCTTGCAGGCATAGCATTTGATATAATATTTGATGTATTGATTGGTGGAGATTCACTACCTTTTAGCTGGGATTATCTATTCTTAATGGGCTTAGTTGCAGTAATCGGATATTTTATGATGGATGCCTTGTTACTTCTTGCCCGAAAAGTTCCATTCCACTATGTGTGCTTCTTACTCGGTGGCATCACTATATTACTTGTGTTGATTTTCTTTGCAGCTTAATTCTTCTTTCATTAAATCCTCTTAGCTAGCTTGTTAAATCATCAGTAAGAAATCAAAAAAATCAAATAATACGTTGTATGTAAAGATGTAGGTTAGTTCGTATTATTGATGTTAAATTATATAGAACTATCAAATAATATACGGAATTGTCAAAATGGTCAAGAAGAAAGCAAAATTCCCAGAACAGGATGAATTAGTAGTTGCACAAGTGATTCACGTAGAACGTATGCACATATATGCCGATCTTGAGGATTATGAAGGGAATTCAAGAGGAGGACGTGCTCGTGGTATGGTTCATATAAGTGAACTGGCTAACAGATGGATCCGAAACATTTCAAACTACGTGAAGCTCAATCAACGAGTCGTTCTGAAAGTATTACGAGTTAATCCCGATAAAGGACATATAGATCTCTCTCTTCGACGAGTAAATAATGAACAACAAAACTCTGTAATGAGTGACTGGAAATTTGAACGAAAATGTGAGAACTTATTCCGCTTATTTGGAAATCAACGCAATATTGAACTTAATGAAGTTTACGAGAAAATCGGTTTTCCCCTATTGGACGCTTATGGAACACTTCACGATGCTTTTGATGCAATTAAAGAAGATGGTATTGAAGAACTCAAGCGACTTAACTTAGATGTGGAAGATGATTTAATTAACGCATTATTCAAAATGATTGACTCGAATATTCAATTGAGCCAAGTTGAAATTGAAGGAAGATTTGAGATAACCGTATATGATGAGGATGGAGTAGAAACAATCAAAAATGCGTTCAAAGCGGCATCTGCAATTGAAAAAGACAAACTGATGGATCTCTATGTTCATTATATAGGAGCTCCGACCTATTCCATGCGTATTACGGCTAGTGACTATCGTCAAGCTGAGAATTATCTTAAAAAAATCACTACCACTATTCAAAAGCATATCGAATCCCATAATGGAGAATTTTCCTTCGAACGGACCGATTAAATTGTAGAATGATGTATTATGCCAAAAATGCTCCGTTATTGCCCAAAATGCAACTTATACACACTTTCTCAAAAATTATGTCCCAAATGTCAAGGACAAGTAAAGAATCCTCATCCCCCAAAATATTCACCACAGGATAAATATCAAAAATATCGAATTCCTCTTTTCAAAGAGAAATTTGATAAAAATTAGTGTTATTTTGACATATCTTGAAGAATTTCACGATATTTTTCTAAATCTGCCTGTAAACGTATCGCACCCGTTCCTATTGTGGGGACAAGCTGACCAATAATAACATTTTCTGGTATACCTTTCAATTTTTCTTCCTCGCCTGAAATGCTAGCATTGATTAGTTGCTTGATTGTAACTTCGAATGCTGCTCGAGCTAGGATGCTCTCTTTTACACCTGAGATTCCATGTCTCCCGATCTGTAATATACGGCCTGTAAAACACATTAAATCTGCCATAGCTAAAAGATGTCTTTGATCTACGTCTAATCCTTGGTCCCGCAACACCTGTTTTGCCTCTCGGATTATTATTTCTCTGGCTGCTTCAATACCAAAAATTTTCTCAACTTCATGAATATGATTAGAAATAGTTCGAGTAGCATCAACACCTTTAATTTTCAGTACTTCTGCTAAGTTCGTCCCTTCGGTCTGAATCACCCATTCATTTGTATCTTCCTTGTAAATGATTCCTCGTTTAACCCCTTTAATTCCAGAAATTAAGGTTTTTAAGATTTTTTCCCGTCTTTTTTGGAGTTTTTGAATATCCTCCAAATCAGGATTGATGATGATGCAGTTGTTTTCGTCATCTACGTCAATGCTACCTTTTTTCCCATATTTCTTCAGTTTCTTAGTAATTTCTTCTATATCTAATCCCTTATCCTCTAATAATTCCTCGTCTAAATATACTACAATTGAATAATCAGCTAAATCTATTTCAACATCATATGCTATGCTATCTATTCGAATTTGTTCAATTTTTTGGTGAATTTCTCGAGCTTTTTTGCGATCTTCACGGTATTCCTTTTCTAAATAAACTGACATAATTGGAGTTGAAGGATTGCGGCGTGCGTCTACTATCTCAATCAACCGGGGAAGTCCTTGAGTAACAGAGAATTCGGATACTCCGGCAAAGTGGAAAGTTCGTAGGGTCATTTGGGTTCCAGGTTCTCCTATTGATTGAGCTGCAACTGTACCTACTGGTTCCATTGGTACGATCATAGCTTTCTGATAACTTAGATAGACTTCGTCTGCAAAATATTGAACTTGTTCTTGAGTTAGTTTCACGTTCGTCATGAATCCATCCATTTCGTTCAAAATACTAAGAGGAATTCCGATATTCTCCATATACGTTAAAGTTTTTTGTTTAAATTCTTTCGTTGCTAGTCCTGTCATTTATTTCACTCCCAATTCTTCCTTTTTCTTTTCAAGCCATTTAATGTATAGCTTAGTAATAGAACCTCGCCATATCGCAGTCTTGCCAGTTTCTTCCTTGTAAAGATTTTGGAAGTCTTCTTCAGAATATTTCGGTTTTGATGTTGTTTTTTTCTTGGAGGTTTTCTTCTTAGCTGTCTTCTTAGTAGTTTTCTTTGCAATCTTTTTAGTAGACTTCTTTGGTTTTGCTGTCGTCTTTTTAGGAATCTTCTTCTTAGGTGTTTTTTTACTGGGTGCTTTTGAAGCAGTGCCAGGTTTAGGTAGTTTTACATCAGCATCAAATTCTGTCTGAAAAGATTCAAGTAAATCAAATTTTGCTTTAAGATCCTTAGTAAACTTTCCATCTTCCTTTAATCGAGCAATTTCTCTTTCTCTATAATCCTTTTCATGATCCAGATATTGATATAAATTCTTGGTTTTTAAGAAGATATTTTTCACGTTTACAGCATTACCATGGTCTGATTTAGCAGGATCAACACGATCATCTCCGTATACGAACTGAATTATATTGTCTGTTGAAGTTCGAACAGTACCGTCATTTTGGACAACCATCTCCTGTAATGCATTTACAAGTCGTCGTTGCATGTAACCTGAAGATGAAGTTCGCACAGCAGTATCTACTAATCCTTCTCTACCACCCATAGCATGGAAAAAGAATTCAATTGGATCTAATCCTTTCCGATAAGAGGATTCTACAAACCCTCGAGCACGTGCAGTGAGATCTCGAAGTTTAAAGTGAGGTAATGTACGTTCCGAAAATCCTCGATGAATCCTATCACCTCTAACGGCTTGTTGTCCCACACATGCCGCCATTTGAGTAAGATTAAGAGGATTACCTCGAGCTCCACTTTTTGTCATAATAACTGAGTGTGCAGAGTCTCCTAACTCTAATGCACCTATTTTTCCTGCTTCATCCCTTGCTTTATTCAACACTTCTTGAATGCGTAATTCTAATGTTTCTTGATACGTTCGTCCAGGGGCACACGGCATTGTCTCCTCATCGTTTTCATAAAATGCCCGGATGAATGTGTCACATTGGTTATTAGCTTTCAGCATAACATCGCTGATCTTCGGCATGATTGATGTGATATCAACTTCATCCAATCCCATAGTCAATGCATGATGCATGATAAAATAAAGTAGCATACTGGCAGAATCATCCAAAAATTGGCGCGCCATTTCTGGACCGTAATCTTTGGTCATTCTTAATAAAATCGTTGTGGGTTTTCCAGCACCGTAGGTTTTTTCATCTAATACACCTGATACTAATTCCCCGTTTACTATATTTACATAGCCATCGTAATCGCAGTCTTCTTCTTTACAACCATCTTCGCATTTACGACAGAAGTTCGATTTCAACTGCATATTCAAATCTTTGGGAAGAACAGTACTAAATATAGATTTACCGGAATACATTGGTTCTGGCTCTGTGACTACTGGAGTTAAATCAGACAGTTTAAAATCAGGATTTCGTCTGAAAACATTTCCCCATTCTAACATTTGATATGTAGTGTTTCTATCAAACATCGATGCTTTACGCGTGAAAATATATGCCAAAGAGATGAAATCATGAACGCCTCCAATAATTGGACCACCATATCTCGGTGATAAAATGTGTTCTTGCACTTTGAGCAAGAATTGTGCTTCCGCTCTTGCTTCATCACTTTGTGGAACATGTAAATTCATCTCATCTCCATCAAAATCAGCATTATAAGGTGTACACACGAGCAATGCAAGCTGGAAAGTTTTACCAGTCATTATTCGCACTTCATGTGCCATAATGGACATTCGGTGCAATGATGGTTGACGATTGAATAAAACTAAATCTTTGTTTTTCAGATGTCTTTCTACGACATAACCTGGTTGAATTGTATCAGCAATAATTCTGCGATCTTTTACATACCGTAAATCGATACGACGATTATCAGTCCGGATAATATAATTTGCACCAGGATGCTTATCTGGCCCATTAATAATGAGTTGTTTCATATCTTCAATGTTCCATTCCGTTACATGGTTTGGAACGGTAAGAATTTTAGCAATTACTTCCGGTACACCAACTTCATTAATTGATATGTGAGGATTCGGTGATATAACTGTTCTTGCAGAGAAATCAACTCTTTTACCACTTAAGTTACTCCTAAAACGACCCTCTTTTCCCTTTAATCGCTGAGTTAATGTACGTAAAGCGCGTCCTGAACGATGTCGAGCCGGAGGGATCCCACTAACTTCGTTGTTGAAGAATGTGGTGATATGATATTGTAGTAATTCCCATAAGTCTTCTACAATTAACTGAGGTGCTCCTGCTTCAATATTTTCACGTAATCGTGCATTGATTCGTATAACATCTACGAGCTTGTGCGTTAAATCATCTTCCGAACGAATCCCGCTATCTAAAGTAATTGAAGGTCGCACACATACTGGTGGGATAGGTAAGACTGTTAAAATCATCCATTCTGGTCGTGTTGCTTCTGGGTTGATTTCTAGAAGACGACAATCAGCATCATTCATTTTTTCCAATCTTTCACGAATATCACTAGGATATAAACGTCGAGGTTGGTCTAATCCCACTTCTTCATAATATGTTGTGGGTTTTTCAATTGTGATCTTTTTCCGTTCTTCCCCGCAGAATGGACATTGTTTAGTTTTTCTTGCGGTTTTAAAGATATTCTGAACAAGGACATCACTTACATTCTCAAAAACACGCACTTGCTGTTCTTTTCGTTTCTTAAAATCTTCAAATTGGTCTTCCGTTAATAATAATCGTGAACATTCTGGACAAATGCTCCGTAATAATTTTAAAAGGAGTTTAGCAAATCCAACATGTACAACGGGACGTGCTAATTCAATATGCCCAAAATGACCAAGACATTGTCCCACTCGATTACCACATGTAGTACATTTTTGTCCAGGTTCTATAGTTCCTAATTTCTGATCCATTAGTCCCGAATCAAGCGGAAGTCCATCATCATCATATGTATCTGCTGTTATAATACGTGTTGCAGACATTTTACGGATTTCGTTGGGGGACAACAATCCAAACTTTATTTTATCTATTACGCGAGAAATTCCCGTTATTGACATTTACTGATTTAACACCCTTTTGTGTATTGAGTTAGTTTAGCGACTGAAGGTAATATCTTAATTTCATGTATACTATTAAGGTAAACAAGCCGTAGAATCAAAGTAGTGATGTGTAGTATAAGTCATACTAAAAAAATTTTTCGAAAACCCCAAAAAAAAGGTAACCCACGATGTCAATTTCAATTAAAAATCCAGTTTATGTTTTTTTATTGAACTGGATCATATTGCTTGTAGGTCACCTTGGAATCCCCCTAATTCAATTAGAGGGATCTACAATTGGTCAACAATATATTTTGTCGTTTCTTGTGATGAATTTTAACTTTCTTGGTGTTGATTCCAACTTATTTTTGTTAATCACCAGTTGGAGCATTTCGATACCACTTTTTGGGATTTTTATGAAAAAAGACTGGAAAATCCCCATTTATACATTAGGTGTCGAGTTGTTTGTTTATTTATTTTCGATAATTTTGATGAAAAGAAATATACCCTTGACTTATGCTTTGATAAAAATTGATTTACTCAAAGGATTTGGGATTATCAGTGCTGCATTTTCAACATTATATATTCCAATCCTAATTCATCTTGCTCTGAATAAACTGAAACAAAAACCAGAGAAAAAATTGATTCAAATTAAGTCAATTTCGAGTTGCCCCCACTGTGGAATGGAATATCATTCGAACCCTCAAATATGCTATTCTTGTTCCAAACGTATTAACACTTCATAAAGGCATTCTCTCTCTTCTTTTTGGTACTAAAAAATTATTTTTTAGAAGAAAATCATCAAATTTTTGTGCTTGATGGCTTTCCAATCTTCCAAATATCATATCTTTAGAGTATCTTTGTAATTCTGAACTTATTTCCCGAGTAAGAGAATTTATCACCATCTGTAAATCGCTATGTGATAATTTAGCTCGTAAATGTGCTTCTATTTGCGGAATTGGTACGGCAAAATCTTCAAACATCGAACAAATTGGAAGCAATCTTTCACATATTCTTTGAATTTTCGTTTTGATTACTTTAGGATGGGTGGAATTTTTATTTTGGTGGAATTCAATACGAATCGGATAGTCATAGGGTACAGGTTTCATGTAACTCGCATAAAAATGATAATCTTCAAGAAATCGGTTTTCATTATTTAATCCCGAATTCAAAATTTCCAATTGACGAGGTACCCATGAATTTCCAGAGGAATTTATCGAGAAAGCACAAGATCGGTCACCGACATTTAGAATGCGATGAAATAAGTCCAAATCTGAGAAATATAGTAATAATTTTCGATAATCCATCTGAGTTAGACTAGAATTTCCCATTTTCGTGATGATTTGGGGGATCCTGCGAGATATCAATTTTCGAAATGTTGAGGAGCGCGTATCCTTTACTACACCTACTAGGTCTATTTCTCTCAAATCACACAAATTATACAGTTTTTTGTACTCTTTTACCAAATTCGCATATTTTGCCATAATCTCGGCATCTTGGGAGGGATTTGAAAGGAGATTTAATGGTTCAGTTAGAATGGATCCATCCAAGATTATCATGTCTATCTTTTTCTTATTTTGTGTGATTAATTCGTTAACAAGTGTAATTTCCATAAATGCTCTATCGATTGATACTTGATGGGAAGCATTTTTCTCAGAAGTGTTTGTTAATATTCTACTTAAACTATAATTCTGAATCCCTTTTTCCTCTGGATAATAACTAATAGAAATATTATCTGGGGAAAATGAGTAGATAACAGATATAGCTCGAAATAATGTGAATTCGAAATTTGTATATCCTTGTCTTACAAAACTCCCATCAACAGCTGCAACATTCAATTTTCGTAATCCTTTATAGTCTACATTAAAGACAAACTGGTGTTCAGGAATCTCTTCAGGAGTAAAAAACATATCAAGGTTTGAGTGAAACTTAATGAAATTCTCCGCTTGTTGAAATGCATCAATGAATCGGTTTTTTTTCACCTCAAGTTTAACAATATCTTTCGCATATTCTGGAATAACAAATGTAAATATCCGATCTAGAGATTGTGGAGATTTTAACGCTTTTATTTGTGAATATGCTTGATATTTCTTCTTTAAATTGGCTGAAAGGTTTTGAGCAAATTCTGGAAGCATGGAGTTATGAACTCGATCCTGTTTCTCTACTTCTTCCATATGTTTACTGCCTCACCAAAAAATAAGATTATCCAGAGTCTGGAAACGAAATAGGAACTAATACTGTTTCCATTTAGCGAAAATCAATATCATCATGTTATTAACCCCTAAATTAATAACAAGTTAATAAAAATCAAAGATTGAACTAATTCTTCAAAATTACCAGATTATTCCATCTTTCGGCTTTTTTTTATTGCTTGGATAAAGGCTCGATATAATGGTGATGGTGCATATGGTCGACTTTTAAATTCAGCATGGAATTGAGTTCCAACCATCCAATGTTCTTCATCTATTAGCTCGATTGCATTGATAATTTCACCAGTTTCATCTCTTCCAGAGATTTTTAAACTAACTGATTTTGGATTGTTTTCTAAAAATCGTTCCATGATATGGAATCGATGCCGAAATCGTTCCTTAACGATTTTTTTATTATAAGCTTGGAATAATTTGCTGGAAGGATCAACATGAATGTCATATGCTCCTAATCGCATCGTCCCTCCCGTTTCTACCAAACTTTTTTGCCCTTCCAAGAAATCTACAACCGGATATGGGGTATTTGGGTCAATCTCTGTGCTATGGGCTTGTTCTAATCCAAGAATTTTTCTACAAAATGCAATATAAAAAAGTTGAGCTCCAAAACATATACCTAAATATGGAATTTTGTGTTCTAAAGCATATTCTGCACATTTAAGCATACCATCTACTCCTCTACTTCCAAATCCAGGAGTTAGAAGTATTCCGTCACACCCTTTTAGTTCATCTTCTACATTTTTTTCTGTGTCTATCCATCGAAATTTTAGCTTCACATGCTCATGAGCACATGCATGGGACAGTGCTTCATTTATTGAAACATAACTATCTGGAATTTCAATATATTTCCCTGGCATTGCAATAGTGATTGGTTCAGTTGCAGAAGTATAGAGTTCTACCATTTTTTCCCACTCGGAATAATTCCGGATAGGATCATATTTCACAAGCTTAGGTTTGACATCTAATAACTCACAAATGTAATCTCCTAATTTTTGTTCTTCAAATTTAAGTGGGAGTTTGTAAATTGTTGGTAAATCTGGAGAACTAATAACTGCATTCTCTGGCACATTCGAGAATAACGATATTTTTTGTCTTACACTAGGAGATAATGGAATTTCGGAACGACAAACAATGATATCAGGTTGAAGTCCCATACTCTGCAGGGAGCGTACAGAGTGCTGTGTGGGCTTGGATTTTAATTGTCCAACCGTTTTAAGGTATGGAACGAGAGTGACATGCACTAAAAGTGTATCTTTCTTTGGTAGTTTTAAACGAAACTGTCGAAATGCTTCAAGAAACATAGTAGATTCTAAATCTCCAACGGTTCCACCACACTCAATTAATAAAACATCTAAATTCTCATTCTCTGCAGTTTCTACTAGTCTGTTTATTACTTCATCTGTACAGTGGGGAATGAGTTGTACAGTTTTTCCAGAAAATTTACCCGCTCTTTCTTTATATATAATACTGAAATAAATTTGACCAGATGTGATATTATGGGATGGATTGATGTTTTGTCCGAGAAATCGTTCATAAGTCCCAAAATCTTGATCTAATTCTGCTATTTTCACTGGTTGCATAATTTTATGGGAATAGTCATCTGCCTCTAGCGGATCAAACGTCCATACTTCTTCTGTAATGAAACATTCTCCATGTTCTATGGGATTTAAAGTCCCTGGATCAATATTTAGATAAGGATCAATCTTCATTATGGAAACGTTGAAATCTCGGAATTGTAGGAGTTTTGCTATACTTGAAGTGGTTACTCCCTTTCCTATTCCACTAAGTACTCCACCCGTTACAAATATATATTTTGTTGACATACCCATTCTTCTTCTCTATTATCCAATATCAAAATTAATAGTTATTCAAGGATTCAATAAAAAGTTAATTCCTACGCTAGATATTTCTTCAAAATAAAGAAAAAAAAGATTTTAGAGTCTATGTTCTGACTCGACGTGGGTTATAATGCAATGAAAGTTCCTTTGCCCAGATTGGATACGTTTTCATGAAACGCATCTTCTTCTTCAACTTACGGTACTTGTCTTCATATTCCATAGGAGTCAATTTCAGTTTATCTTTATGGTAATTTGATAAAGTCTTCAAAGATCTATGCGCTCTCCGATATTGTCGATAAATTGCATGGAAATATTTGAGACTGGCAGAAAACATGATGAGGACTCGTTGGAATACATAATTTCTTCGTAGATATTCAAATGGGTCGATTATCTCACCATTTTTATCAGGTTTTGGTTTTCTGAATTTAATATCTACCTTACCCCCGATATTTAGAGCAACATCATTGATGAAAGCAATTTTTTCCATAGTTCTTCCATCAAAAACATTATAATCCTGTCCCGGTGTAAACCGTCTTCCTTCAATTAAATAAGGCACAATTGTATTAGTATCATCATCTATCAATGGAAACACATATCTGTCACCAATAATTGTATGCACTCGCGCAATTGGGACTCGATACTTAAATCCAGGAATATCTACATAGAAGAACGGCAGAGGATTTCGTCTTCTTCTATCTCCAAATGTCATAGTAAGAGACATAACTTGGGAATTTTCAAAACTACCTGTCCATCTACCCTTCATGCGTTGTTCTTGTTTCCGATCCAAACCTATAAAGGTTTTAATGATCAGTTTCCGCATTAAGCGCGCCATTTTCTTTGGATCATAGTCAGAATATCGATCGTTTACGATTTGCATTATGTCAGACTTTTTACCTACGTCCCAAAACTCTTGATCGATGGTAACAATTTCCTTATATTTCTCTTTTTGTCGATTTTCGCCCCATCCGGTGTGAAATTCGACTTCTCCAATTACTTCTGTACCCTTTGTGAATTGACGGGATTTAGATTGATATTGGGCATCCTGTCGAATTCCGATTTTTGCATCATGCAAAGAGGTTGCCCATAAATCTACCTCAATGAGTGTGTAATCTTTTCCTTCAGCTGAGATCTCTTTTTCTACGGCGATGTCTTCCTCCCGGAAGGTGTCATATTGATCAGCTTCATCACCAGTATCTTCAGCAGGGTCTTCATATTCTTCTTCTTCAAAATATACCATTTTTTTTCAATCCTTATCTTTACTAATTTGATGATATGACAATGAGAAAATTGTAAAATGGAAATTTAAATGTATTTAGCACTTTTTATGTCTGTGCTCTTAACTTTCCGTAAATTTGTTATGAAAAACAAAATCATCTAGGGGATGTCTAGTAGGTCTTTCAAGTTCTGATTTTCTTTGCTTTTCGGAAAGATTATCGTTATTGGGATTCTTTTTACCAATTATAATCAGATTAACTACTTTGTACGATGATGGTATTGAAAGAATCTCTCTTACCAAATTAGGATTATATCCTGCGATGGGGTGGGCTACATATCCAAGATCCACCGCTTGTAAAATTAAGAATGCAACTGACTGCCCAATATCAAATAAGTAATATGCTCTTTCCCCCTTTTCTCCTTTTATAACACAATCATCTTCTTTTTTTCCGAGAACTGCAATAATCATTGATGCATTTTTTGCCCAAGATTGGTTTCCACTTGATAAAGCTGAGACCATTTTCTCAAGTATTTCCTCATTATAAACAAAAACAAACTTCCATGGTTGATTATTGAAACAAGAAGGAGAAAGAGATGCTGCTTTTCCTAACGTTTTGATAAGATCATCAGTAATTTTTGCTTTTTGAAGAGACCTATATGCTCTTCGTTTTTCTATCGCAGTTTTAACTTCCATATCTATCACAAGAGAGTTACTGTTGGAATATCAAAAATTTGCATTTCCGATTTAAAATAATTATTTCTTTTGATTTACAAGATTATTAAGAATCAATTCGCATTCCGCTATAATCCACATTGCAAATACGACAAGAATATCCTTTTTGTTGAAGTAAAAGCTGAATTTTTCGCAGATTACTGAATTCTCCTAGTGTAATAACACTTCCTCCAGCTCCAGCTCCCGTAATTTTCGCTCCATATGCCCCATTCTCATTTGAAATCGATACAATCTCATTAATTTTAGGTGTAGATAAACCCAATTCCATCAAAATATCTTGATTAGAATTACATAATTCTCCTAATTCAAAATATTTTTGTGATTTCAGTGCTTTAATCCCATCCTCTACTATCTCTTCAATTTTCTGGAATTGATTATTCAGAAAATTTCCTTTTTTTCGTAAAGTTCTCACAACTTTACCTGTATTATGAGGTTCTCCTGAGTATGTAATAAGCAGTGGTAATACTGGGGTGATGATTTTTTCTCTGATTCCTTTTTGGAAAACAATACAACCACCATAGCAACATATTGTGTTGTCAATCCCAGAAGGAGTTCCGTGCACAATTTTTTCCATCTGAAAGGCATGTTCATTTATTTCTTTCTTACTTAAACTCAGATTAAAGTATGTTTCGATTGCATGGATGAAAGCTATTGCTGTAGATGCTGAAGATCCTAAACCTGAACCCTTCCATAAATCAGAATGTAGATGAATTTTAAGATTTTCAGTCGATACATCATACTTCTTAGAAATACTCACCAATCCCTCATGCAATTGAACAAAATCGTTCGAAAAGTGAATCTTCATGTCTGCAGTAGAATCCCACTTGATATTTACATTATAGTCGGGGATATCAATACTACTGATGCGTTTCTCAACGGTTTTTTCAACAGTACAATATGATCGAATATCAATAGAGAGTGCAATTGCCGGAAATCCATAAACCACAGCATGTTCTCCTAATAAAATACATTTTCCTGGAGCTGTAGCTGTGAACAAGTATGTTATTCCCCCTATTGAAATTTCCGTCTATGTAATCGCATGTGAGATTGTTGTATGCCTTCATCCGCAAGAGCTCGTAATGCTGCAACATTTTGTGCTAATCCTACTGCTCCTGCAATCTGGATCAATTCAGATGCAGTGGTTACTCCCAAAATTTTCAAAGCAATTTTACTCATGGGGTGCGTGTTAGTAATTCCTCCAATTATTCCCATAGCGAGGGGTACACTTAATCTTCCTTCTAAGTTACCGTCATTTCCTTTCCAATATGTGCTCAATGGTTTATAATTTCCTAATCTTGATGCGTACGCATGAGCACTCGCTTCAATAGCCCGTGTATCATTTCCCGTTGCAAGTGAAATTGCAGATATCCCATTCATAATTCCTTTATTATGGGTGACTGCTCTATATGGATCAGCATCTGCAAAAGCTGTGATATCTAAGATGTTATCCACAATTTTATCTCCTCCTAATAATTCCTTGTCAAAAGTCGCATTACAAATAGCGATTCTTTTATCACTTAAATTCGATAATATTTTTGCGCGTATATCGTAACTTATCAGTTTTCTTAGAGCTTTTCCTAAATTTTCAACCATTGAGTTAACAATATTCGCTCCCATTGCATCTTTAACATCAACATATAGATCTAGAATTATCATATCTCCCCGAGATGTACTAAGAGTACGGAGAGTGAAATCTTGTGCTCCTCCTCCAAAAGATATTAAAGTAGGGTGATATTGATTGATTTGCTTCAAAAGTTCTTTTTTATGCTTTGATAATACGGAAGTAATATCAAATTTCTCTCTAGGGATGATCTGAATCTGCCCTATCATTATATTGAATACTGATTCACATGTAAATCCATCATGCTTTCGAGCTAATTTTGCTCCATATGAAGCAGCGGCGACAACTGCCGATTCTTCAGTGACCATTGGTATTAAGTAATCTTTGGAATTAATACGAAAATTAGAGGCAATCGAGAAGGGTAGTGTAAATCCTCCAATCACATTTTCGGAGCTGGAATCTGCGAGCTCTTTACTAAGATTTCCAAAATTGTTCAATAGATTACGCTCATCATCATTCAAATCAGAGATTTTTTTAATAAGATCTTGACGCTCTTTAATAGAAAGATTGTAGAATCCAGGTAATCGTGAATTAGATTTGGTATTGTGCAATATCATCATCCAACAAGTGATATAGCTTTGAATTTGATCTAATTAATTTGCTTTGACCTTGAATAATACCCCTTTTAATTTGAGAAGTTAAGGGTAGATTTTTACGAATTGCTTTAACAATTTCTTTTTCGTACTCTTTCTGAGTCATTAATAGAACCGAAGGCCCAGTATCTATGCTATAATATATCGGAAAATTTCTATCTCGTAAATCTTGAGTTAACTGAATAATATTTTCAGTTTCCTTACTCCAATATTTTTTGCCAGAAGATGCGGAAACATGGATTTTATGTAGCATGCTCGAATCTTCTTCTGCTAATAAACCAATAGAATCAAAATCTTGTTTACCTAGAGCGTCCAAAAATTGAATTATTTTATTTTTGCGAGATAAACACCATTGGGAGTATATTGGTGATGTTGGGGCTATCAAATGGGCATTACTAGTAGTTATCGAAGATTGCAACGGAATCGTCAGAAGAGATATTGATTGCAGGAACTTTTCATCTTCCTTTCTATCCAACCGTAACGCAAAACTATTCCATGAATCACTTTCAGGATGGCTTAACCATAGAGCTATTCCTCCTACACTACTTCTCGCTGCAGAACCTGAAAGAAACCTCGAAAATGTGCTTAATAATCGTGCATTTCGGGTAATTTTTTCATTTTGGTACAAAATGTTTAAAGCTGCTTTCGAAATAGCAGCTCCTCCCGCTGCAGATGTGCCTAATCCTTTGGCTTGAAAGTATTCAAAATTATCTGAGGTAATATTTCTTGAAATTATTAATGCATGGTGTTTTATCTCGGAGAATCTTCTTATCTGTTCTAATTGGTATTTTACTCGAGAAACATATGGATCTGAAACATGCTCAATACCATTTAAGATGAACCTGTCTTGAGAAAATGCGGAATCGAATTTCACATAAGTAACTGTTTGAAATGCGCCATTATTAAGTGAAATACTTGGGAACATGGCTATTCTAGCTTTCGAGTCTATCATACCATGATATTTTAGTAATCCCTGAATAGGGTATGCTGTTGCAATAGCTTCCCCCTCAGATACATCTGCTCGTTGTTGCACCGGGAGAGAATCAATTTTGTATCCTAATTTGGTTAAAATTTGGAGAATTTCTTCATAATCTTTTTTCAGTCGCGGAAATATTGAGGTATGGTCAGTTATGGGCATTATAAATCGGTATCCAATTCAATAATCCTTGTGCTTCACTATCCTCTTCATTTACTTGGGTTCTACGAAGTTCAAATTGAACTATAGAACCAATTTGGAGTTTTCCTATAAGTAAAACAAGTCCTGCTTTTAATGGACTGAAATCTTTAGGGATGAATGGTTTCACAATTGACTTTATCCTTGCAGAACTCGGAAAACTTATTGTATTCATTCCTGTGTGTCCTTTAGGACAGTAGTCTATTCCTTGAATCGGGGACAAAAGGCATCCTTCATCACAATATCGCAAAGTATAACTAGAACGATTATCTAAAGACTCAATTTTTGCCCATACTAATTCTGGTTTGAGTAAATTTAGTTTGATTTTCTCAAATTCAAGAATGGATTTCTTGATTTTCTGTTTCATAATATCCCGAACGGTAGGTGACTGTTGGATTACTTCTGTGAATTTTTCGTTAATACGGATTAAACCAGAGATACAAGTCGCTCCTGAACCATAGGATCCAAAGTAAATAAAGTCATTAGGTTTTAAACTAGATTCTAAAAGGTATTGAAGCTGAGCCCATAAAGAGGCCGAATACATATTTCCGAAATACATTGGAATATGTAGTTGAGGTAGGACTGTATTTTTTATTACATCTCTCAACCGCATTTTCATCGATTCTATCTCCTCTGAATTGGAGGTGAGTTCTGCTAGCTTGTTTACAATAAAATCGGGTAATATTGTTATCTTACTAAAGATTCGATCTAGTGTTTTCGGTTTGGGGAATCGTGAGTATTTGCTAATCTTTTTCTCTACACGATACAACCAATTCTTGGAAATCAGTTTGTACATCAATTTTAATGGTAAACGAGCATACGGTCCATGAAAAATGAAGTAATCTGCATTGATGTCACCAATTTGATCCTCTAAATTCTCATATGCTTTCATTTGCAAATTTAAATAAGATTTTATTGAGTATTGCCCAAATACTTGAGCGTTTTTTTGTCCTTTAGGACGGAAAAAATCATCTACATTTCCTGAAACTTTGCCAAAAGATTTGGAAAATGATGCAATTCTGGGATTTTTTGAGATAACTAACGCAACAGCACCCGCGCCTTGAGTCGGTTCTCCTTTACTATGTTTTTCATAGCTTGATATATCAGTAATGATGACAAGTGCTTTTGTAACTACTCCAAGTTCTACTAAAGAAATAGCATCAAGAATTGCCAAAGTTCCAGAAGCGCATGTGTTCATTATGTCTTGAGTTAAACAATTCGGAGAGATTTCGAGTAGCTCGGTAAAAATGTTGGAAACTGATTTCGCTCCATACGTTTCTGTCTCTGTACCTACAAATACACCATCAATTTCTTTTGGATTGATATTTCCTCTTTGTAATGCAATTCTTGCTGCATTAAAACCCAGACTTATTACATCTTCGTTGATATCCGTGAATCTGAGTTCTTTTAGCAATAGACCTTCTTTGTATTTATCTGGCGAGATATTACGCGCTTTTGCGAGCTCTTCCAAATCTATGTAGAATCGTGGCGCATAAAAACCGATAGAATCAATACCCACGTTAAGCAAGTCTTGCATTTTCTGCACGTTTAAAGATATACATGCATTTATAATAAATTATCCGAGACCATTCTTTGTTGATAATACCCATGAAGGAAATTGAACAGATATCATCTCTAGAAGAATTACACAATGAATTTCAAGAACAGCTTCCCGTCCATTTGGGATTGATTTTGGATGGAAATCGTAGATGGATTAAACGTCAAGGCTTCAAGGACGTGACTAAAGGACATATGGCGGGTTATAAAACTTTAAAATCTATTTTATACCCAATCTTCGAAGCAGGAATCCACTATCTAAGTGTTTATGCATTATCCAACGAAAATATTCGCAATAGAACTGAGCAGGAAATAAAATTTCTCTTCAAATTAATAATACGCGGTGTTAAAGATGTGCTTTCTGAACCTCTCATTGAGGAAAAACGTGTAAGAGTAAGATTAATCGGTAGGTTACATGAGTTACCAGAAGAAATCCAACGAGAGATAGAAAAAATGAATAAAGCTACAGAGAAATTTAATGAAAATTTTATTAATTTCTGTGTAGTGTACAATGGACAGGACGAAATTGTTGATGCAGCAAGAAAGATTGTAAAATCTGGATTGTCTTTCGATGAAATTACACGGGAAACAATTAAACAAAATCTTTACACACACGATTTTCCAGAATTGGATTATGTAATACGAACAGGTATGGAAGATGGGGCACGAATATCGGGATTTTTATTATGGGATTCCAGTTATGCTGAGTTTAAATTCCGCAATGATCTATGGCCTGATTATAATAATGAAATGTTATTGGAAGATTTGAAGGACTACTTAACGCGAAATCGAAGAAAAGGGAAATAATTTCTCAAAATCGTGATATAGAACTCTATGTTGGATAGGTTTTGAATAAATAATAGTTGAGTTCCCACAACAGAATTGAAATTATAATCTGCAATTTGATATTTTTTGAAATATTTACCTTGTTAAGCATGAATTCGGAGAACAAAACACCAAATCATCTTGCGGGAGAAACTTCTCCTTACTTGAAACAACATATGCATAATCCTGTAGATTGGTATCCTTGGGGTGAAACTGCATTTATCAAGGCAAAAGAGAAGAATAAACCTGTATTTCTCTCGATAGGCTATAGTACATGTCATTGGTGCCATGTAATGGCTCACGAATCTTTCGAAGATGAAGAAACCGCGAATTATCTCAATAACCATTTTATCTCAATTAAATTGGATCGGGAGGAAAGACCAGATTTAGATCAAATCTATC
>JAEOTN010000089.1 GCA_016839865.1 Promethearchaeota archaeon
AAGAACGTAATTACTTCATCCAGCCACACAATTTTGGATATACTTGGTACATCTCTTGGATTAACAATAACAAATGGACATTACTACGATGTGACCGTAATCACCGTTGAGGGTCCAAAATATTCAATGTTAGTACTGGGAGAAGCAACATAAATACATCTCTTCCAAATTTCTCTTTATTTTATTTTTTACCCTAGATTTTTTGTGATATTACTGAGATATTATATGGTCTTAAGAAAATGGCGCTACTAATGGTGTATATAGCTAATTTCTAGAAGCGACGCGTTAGCACCCTTGAACCAACCGAAACTAGTGAGCCCACCGATGTATGGAAGTTTAGAAGACTTAATTGGCGAGGATAAACTTAAAGAGATAACTACGGATACTATAAATGGGATCCCAGTTCTTGAGAATGGTCAAGTGGTGCTTAAACCGAAAGATCCATTAGTAAAGGGTAGGACTTTTGAATCTGATGGACTAAATGATTCTGATGAATATTTATCTGATTTTCTTCAGCTTCTAAAAACCAGGACAGTAATAATTGGTGTAGGAGGGGCTGGGAATAATGCAATCACTAGATTGCAAGAATCTGGTGTAACAGGAGCAATTACAATTGCAGTAAACACCGATGCACAAGATTTGTATTATGCAAACGCTGATAAAAAAATTCTTATTGGAAAAGAGGTGACAGGTGGTTTAGGTTCAGGAAATAATCCGAAAATTGGAGAAAAATCAGCTGAATCGGATCTTGAACGCATCAGGCAGATAACTAAGAAGAATATCGTTTTCATCACTTGTGGGATGGGTGGAGGAACTGGTACAGGAGCTTCACCTATTATCGCACGAGAAGCCCAGAAAGCAGGAGCATTAGTAATATCATTTTGTACGCTGCCTTTCAAGATGGAAGGAGATGAAAAAGAAATAATTGCTAATGAAGGATTACTACGTCTAGCAGACCATTCTGATACGATAATACCATTACCAAATGAAAAGCTAATGAAACTTGTCCCTAATTTAACTCTAATGAAGGGATTTAAGATAATGGATGAAATTCTAATACGTTCCGTTAGAGGAATTGTAGATCTTGTTTCTAATTGTGGATTGGTAAATTTGGACTTAGCTGATGTAAAAAACATTCTAAAACGTTCCAATGGAACCAGTGGTTATATAGGAAAAAGTGAAATTAACCTGGAGGATATCTCCAAAGATAATAATTCTGCACCATCTCCAATGATCAAGGAAATTATCCAAGAAAAAACTCTCAAAGCTCTACACAATCCTATTCTAGAGATGGATCCTCAAAAAATATCCAGTTGTCTAGTCTCTATCACTGGAAATCAATATCTATCATTAAATCAAGTTAATGAAATCGTGTCAACAGTTTCTAAAAATATTCAGTCAAATGCTAAGCTAAAATTCGGAGCTATGATAGATCCAAACTCAGAAAAAATACATATTAACATAATTGGTCAAGGTCCAACATCCCCCTATATGGAAAAAGCTGAAAACCAACTCAAACAGATGAATCTAGAAAAGCTAATTCAAGACGCATAGATTTGTGATTTTGTACCATTAACTATAATCTTATTTTAACATGGAAAATGTACAATCTAGATCAAATGGGCTGAAGAAAAACAAAAGGACCAAATTGATTAAGAATCACTCCTTTTTTATTGAAATCTAAGAGGAACAACATGAATGAACAAGGGAAAAATGGCAAACAAGAAGTTTCGATAAAAAACTCAAGTAAACATGTGACTAGAGGTGTACTTGCAAATTTTTTATTTAATTATGGTACTTTACCGGTTAATCTCATTATTACGTATTTTGTTGTTCGAAACATTCCGAATATCACTGGTGGAACTAATTTTTATGAAATTCTCTCTACTACTCTAGTTTTTGGAACAGGGGCTCAATTATGGTTATTATTTTTCCATCCCTCAATTGGGAGTGTTCTTATGGTTAATACACCCGAATTGATCCATAATAAGGAATATTCTACTATCAAAGGAATTGTTCGGTATGCGATAATTATTAAAACCATTGCTTCTACGGTTGTCTGTCTAATTTATGCGGGAATAGGAATCTCATTAATTTTTGCAGCTGAAAATTCGATATATGGGGTTGCTCTACTGATATTTTCCCCCTACATTATAATTGACGAAATTCGGAAAGTGTTTTACCATCTTTTTCTAGGTATGAAGAAATTCATGATTCGATTTTACCTGTTCTTCGCACAAAAAGTCCTCCTACTCATTGGGGCTTTGATAATTTTCTATGCATTTGACTTCACTTACGAAACTAATTTGTATGTCTATTTGGTGTGGAATATTTTAGTCATAATTCCTTCGATTGGGGTATATTTTTATTTATATCGTAAGAGATTTAAGGAGTATCGTCACGTTCCAATTACTTGGAAGGGAATTGTTTCCTCTGCTAAGCATGGGATTTATTTTACGATTTTAGCTGGCATTCAGTCATTATCAAGGCAAATTAATTACGGGATAGTAAAAACAGCTGATGAAGAAGAAGTCCGGGATCATTTTAATGAGTATCTTTTAGCAAATAACCTCGTAACGCAAAGTTTTGGAGCGTTTAGTATGCCATTAACCCCCATATTAGTCGAATTTCACACTGTGAACAAAGAACAGGAAATGATGCGACTATTTAAAAAATCTACCTATTTTGTCAATATAGTTATTGCTTTTGTTATGGGATTGGTGTTTTATCTTTCAAAATTATATGTTTTGGTGATTTATACACCCGAATTTATGGATTTTGTCCCATTGTTACGTGTTTTTGTTCTAATAATTTATTTCGAAAACTGGATGGCTAATTACCAATCATTGTATTCTGCAACACACCAACACAAGCGTATGGTGGTCATAAGAGCTATTAACTTTGGATTTACACTATTGATTGCAGGAATTTCTTTCCTGATTTTTGACTTTGAAGGATTTGTTATTGCATATACTATATGTCGGATTTCCACTACATTCATGTATTGGGCTGATACGAAATTTTTCCTAAAGAAATATATAATTTCAATATTGGATATTTCCCAGCAATTTATCATTACAGTTATTATCATTCTTGCTAATTTTGCTCTATTTCAATTAATCAGTCTGATTCCTCTAGATTGGCTAATCAAGTTAGTTGAGCGAATTCTGAGTTTATTACCGTTTGACCTCACTGACCAACCCACAATTATTGTTGAAGAGGGCATTCAACTTTTCACCTTTATTGTTCTGTTTGCGATATATGTAATTTTCTTCAGGGCGATAACTCAAAATGATATTGCTATGCTTGAAAATGCAAAATTGAAGGTTCCGTTTAAGAAACTGTTGAAGAAAATCTTGAGAAAACGACGAGAAAATGGTATAATTCTTCCAGTATGATCCAATAATTTTCTACCATTCTTTTTGAATATTTAATTGATTTTTTCCACATTGCAAGTTTTATTCTTGTTAATAACAAAACTACATTATTTTGTATATTTCATAACAGTCAAATCATACACATGAGCATAATCATCACTAATGTTAAATCATGATAAAAGCATAAAAAAATATCTGAATGAGAATATTATCATCATGTCCTTGAAATATACAAAAAATTCACTTTATGCATTTGGAGAAAAAAACTAAAGATTAATATACTTCTATCCACATATCAGATATATTAGATTTGTAACACTACCGCAGTGAAAAAAAATGGATAAAATAAGTCATGCAAAAGAACTCATGATAGACGCTATCGAAAAATATCCGAATATTGCAGTTGCGTGTTCATTTGGAAAAGACAGTATGGTAACGGTGGATATCGCTCGTGCTGTTGATCCTAATATACCAATATTTTCAATAATGACTCAATACAAACCAAGAGAGACTTTCGAATATCTAGTGGAAATGGATAAGAAAATGAATCTCAATACTACAGTGTATATGGTAGCTGATGAAATTCCTGAGATCTTATCCAAAAACAATATAAAAACAATACTTCTCCCAACTGATGAGTTCCATCTGGCTCAAAAAAACATTTCTAAAGAATTATACCGTGTTGATCCTGATAAGTGCTGCAAATTACTAAAAGTAAATGCAACAAAAATAGCTGTTGAAGACTTAGATGCTTGGATTGCGGGATTACGTAACACTGAAGGGAGAATCCGGGAAGATTATAAGGAAGTGGAGTACAAGGGTGGATTGGTCAAGGTCAATCCAATACTGACTTTCACTGAAGACGATGTGTTGAATTACTTGCATAATCGCGATATTCCTCTTCATCCATGGTATCTGAAAGAATTTCCTGATGGAACAAAATATCGCTCTTTGGGATGTGCTCCTTGTACAAAACCGATCGCGGTTGATCTTCCAGAGCGTATGGGGAGATGGCAAGAAACTAGCAAATGTGGAGGCGAATGTGGAATCCACACTCAAGTATTGAAAGAAATGAAAGTAAAACCCATAAATCTAAGCCATTAAGCTAAGAAGTGAACTTAAGAACATGTTAAAAAAAGAGTTAATTGAAAAATTCGATCTTTATTGTCCAAGTTGTAATTCTTTTATTGAAGATAATTATACCCTACGATGCCCTCATCATCATAATTTAATTCAATCTAGATACTCAATGAATTTCCAAGTAGATTCAGATAAAAAAGGGATATGGAAATATTCCCAGTGGTTGCCAATTATATCAGAAGGAAATGTTGAATCAGGACCTATTACCTATAAATCAGAAAAATTCGCAAAAGAACTGGGATTATCCAATCTGTATATTAGTTTCAACGGCTATTGGCCTGAACGAGGAGCATATGTAGGATCTTGCACATTTAAGGAATATGAAGCCCTTGTTACATTTCAACGAATTATTGATAAAGGTTTTAAAGGTGTTTATTTAGCGTCTGCAGGGAATACTGCAAGAGCTTTTGCTCAAGTATCACAAAAAACTAGAATTCCCTCCATTATTTTTGTTCCCGAGCAAAATGTTAAGAATCTGTGGACGACAAATGATGATTTTGAACATATAAAATTAGTAACTTTGAACTCGGATAGTGACTACACAGACGCAATTCAGCTTGCTGCTAAATTTTCGAATCAAAATATATATGTTCCAGAAGGAGGGGCACGAAATGTAGCCCGACGGGATGGAATGTCCACTGTGATGTATGATTATGTTCATAGATTCGGACAGCTACCTGACCACTACTTTCAAGGTGTAGGTAGCGGAACTGGAGCAATTTCCGTATGGGAAGCATCAAAGCGATTTATACAAACTCAAAGATTCGGTGGTAAACTTCCAATTTTGGAACTGGGGCAAAATTCACCTTATGATCCGATGGTACAAGCTTGGAAACGTGGAATAAGAGACTTCAAAGTGGAAGATTACATATCAGAACCTCGACAGAAAATCAAATCTTTAGTTGCAAATATGTTAAGTAATCGAACTCCACCATATGGCATCCCTGGTGGATTGTATGATGCATTAAATGACTCAAAAGGAAATATGTACTCCGTGAAGAATAATGAAATAAATTATGCAAGAAAATTGTTCGAAGATACAGAAGGAATTGATATTGTACCTGAAGCGGGTGTCGCAGTTGCAACATTAATCAAATCCTTGAAGAATAATAAAATTGACTCAGAGAAATCAATATTGTTAAACATCACAGGAGGTGGATTTAAGCGTTTGAAAGATGATTATTCTTTATACCAAATTCCAGCAATTCTGAAGTATGAAAATGAAAAGGATATCGAAAAAATCCAAGAGCTCTTCACTTAATCTCAAATTAATTCCTCTTATTTTTATGAACGAACTATGAATATATAATAAAATGAATGTATATACTGTGTGGGGATTTAATGCCAATTAACCTTACATCGAACCAACAAAAAACATTATATGGCGTAATAACATTTCCGGAGTTATCTGATAAAGAAATTGCCCAAAAGCTTAAAATCAATGAATCTAGTTATTCAGCTTCAAAGAATCGTCTACAAGAATTAAGTGTTTTTCGAAAAATCAACATTCCTATTATTAATCGATTTGGTTATGAACTGATGGGAATCAATTTCACGAACTTCATTGTTGGTTTGACAATTGAA
The DNA here is from genome assembly GCA_016839865.1 of Promethearchaeota archaeon. The sequence goes on from JAEOTN010000089.1 coordinate 6,102, forward strand.
GAACGATTAGAGAAAACAACGCAGAGATTTGAGAAAAAAAATGAGATTTTTCTATCAGTTGGAGACAATGAAAAAGGATTCTCTCTCAATTTTTGCAAAAATTATTCTCAATTTGTTAAGATCAATAATGCACGGACCAAGACCTTTGGGGAATTAAATATCTTAGGAAGAGGTCATCCAAAAGGTGTTGTATTTCCTTTTGAAACTGCTGAAATCTACCGATTTTTTGATTTTCATCCAATAATTGGCTCAATTTTCAAATTGACTGTTAAAAAAACGAATAATTTTCAAAACTTCTTCCATTCTGGTCCTATAGTAAATTTGACAGAAAAAGAGAAAGAAATATTTTCATTATTACTTCAAAATCCAACTCTAAATAATCAAGAAATCGCAAGCGCAACTCAATCCCATCGACATACTGTTAGCAATGTACGACACAAACTTAAAGAAATGAATTTGATGCGGAAAATTGTTGTGCCAAATTTGAATGTGTTGGGATTTAAACTTCTCGTGTTTTATAATTTGCGATACAATGCAAGAAAACCTCCTAGTCGAGGTGACCTTGAATTCATCATGAATGAGAATGTTGTATTTTTTGCTCATAATACCTATCAATCAGTGATGTTGTGTGTGTATCAAACTTTTCCAGCATATTTAAAACACCGAAGCATGATTGTAGAATATTTGGAAGAAAAACACATTTTATCCAAAGCAAATGAGATATATGAATATTCAATTGATAATATTCGATTAATCAAAGATTTCCAGTTTATTGGGTTGTTATAATCCTAATAACTAAGACTAATTCTTTTGCCTTGCATAGTCAATACACAATTTAATTATGTGATTTAATGGGTCAAAAAGTTGTTCTGATTCTAAATCTTCATTTTGAAACAATACTGATAATTCAGTACATGCGAGGATAACCCATTCAATATCATTTTCTTGTCGAAAGTCTTGAATTATTTTTTTTACTTTATTAATCCCATCCAAAGTAAGAATTTGTGCTTTAATATCAAATATTATCTTATGAATTTGTTCTTGTATCATTGCTGTGGGATAAATCAAATTAAATCCTAATTCATTGAAATATTTATCATAGATTTTTGTTTCAACTAAGCCAGTAGTAGCTAGTATTCCAATTCTAGGATTATTTTTGAGGTTTGAGTTAATAAATTGTTCATTTTTAAAGTACACTGCTGATTCCTTTATTAAGTGGAGAATCGGCTTAGAAATACCATCAGTTATCTGGTCTATAAAGAAATAAGCTGTATTACATGGTACGACTAAGAAATCTGCACCTGCGTTTATTAACAAATTAAGAGAGTTAGTAATACTTTCAACAACTGGGGAATAGTTACCGCTTTGAATAGCTTCCTGTCTACTGGGGATAAGGTTATTCGAATAAACAAGAGTTGGTATGTGATCCTCGTCATTTTTAGCGGATGTATTTTTTACCAAGAGATCAAAAAAATAACTTGTAGATGCTGGTCCCATGCCTCCTAAAATTCCTAATGTCTTTGCGATTTTTTCCACCATTGTTAAATAAAATGAGTTATGCGATTATATTGTTTTGATTTTGGGATTTGACCGCATTGAACTAAAGAATAAAGCTGATTTTTTTGTAACTCGATTTCATAAAACTTCTATAATTAGTCATTGTTCTATTATATACGTGGAAAAAAATGAATGTAGATTCAGAAGGATTCAAAAATAATCTCATAACACCCCATGGTGGAGAGCTTGTAGATAGAGTGATCAAAGGTGAAGAGGAACGATATGAAATTTTGAAAAAAATAAAGCAAGCTCCGAAATTAGAGCTAGATGAGTTTAGCCTTGCAGACTTGGAATGCATTGCGACCGGAGTGTATTCACCTTTAACTGGATTTATGGGCGAAATGGATTATAATAATGTCCTCAAAAACATGAAGTTAGCTAATGGTATTGTGTGGCCTATTCCTGTTACACTTTCTGTTGAAGAAGAATTCCAATCTCATATAAACCAAGGAATGGAAATTGCTTTGACTTGGAAGGGAGAAAATATTGGAGTAATGGAGATTTCTGATATATATATACCTGATAAAAATAATGAAGCCCTTAGTGTTTTTGGAACAAACGATATAGCTCATCCTGGTGTAGCTACTCTATTTAAGAAGAAGAATGTATATCTGGGTGGTAAGGTCTCATTGATTGCAGACATTCCCATATCAGAATTCGCTGAATATCGCCTTAAACCTGAAGAATCTCGGAACTATTTTCTTGAACATAACTGGAATACTGTAGTTGCTTTTCAAACACGCAATCCGATCCATCGTGCACATGAATATCTACAAAAAATTGTATTAGAAACAGTGGATGGATTATTAATCCATCCTCTTGCAGAAACTCCTAAAAAAGATGATATTCCTCTCCACGTGAGAATGGAGACATACAAAACTATTATAAATTCTTATTATCCAAAGGACAGAATCCTTCTGAGTATATTTCCTGCATTTATGCGTTATGCAGGACCGAGAGAAGCAATTATGCATGCGATTTCGAGACAAAATTATGGATGTACTCACATCATAATCGGGCGCGACCATGCAGGAGTAGGAAAATATTATGGTACGTATGAAGCTCATAAGATTTTTGAAAAATTCAGTGATGATGAACTTCTTATCAAACCCGTGAAGATGGAACATGCATTCTATTGCAAGATATGCAAACAAATGGCAACAAAAAAAACCTGCCCTCATGGAAATGAAGCCCACGTGTTCCTCTCTGGCACCAAAGTACGACAGATGCTGCAAGAGAATAAATCACTTCCAGAAGAATTCACCCGACCAGAAGTTGCAATGATCTTGAATAATTCAGTAAATGGAAACACAGCATATGTTGAACAAAAAGGAGTGACGATGCTATTTACTGGATTAAGTGGTGCTGGGAAAACTACAGTTTCTAAAGCGGTAGTTCAGGATTTAAAGAAAAGAGGTTATATTATCGAACGATTAGATGGAGACGTAGTTCGACAGCATTTGACCGCAGATCTTGGATTTAGTAAAGAAGATAGGGATAAGAATATCAGACGTGTTGGTTATGTAGCTCATTTACTTACTAGAAATAAAGTGATAGTGCTAATGGCAAATATTGCTCCATATCGAGCTATCAGGGATGAAATTCGACAACTTATAGGTGATTATCTCGAGGTATACGTGAAATGCCCGATTGAAATATGTGAAGAGCGAGATATCAAAGGTTTATATAAGAAAGCAAAAAAAGGGGAAATTTTGAACTTTACCGGTGTAAATGATCCTTATGAGGAACCTACGAATCCCGAATTGGTGCTGGAGACAGACAAAGAGACAATAGAGGAGAGCAAAAATAAGGTAATTAACCTACTCATCGAGTACAATATGATTAAAAAATATCCATACAAAAAATAGGATAAGCATTTACCCCAAGATTTTTTCTGAAATATCTTTATTTCCACGTATCCCTACAAGAAAATATTCTTAGGTATCCCTCCTCTCCACCACAAAATGATACTCTATGGATGTATAAAAGTTTTTTTTCAATTCTATACAAATATTAATCCATGGAATATCTTCTTGCTAATTTTCCGATTAAAAAAGGAACAAAATATGAGGATGTATATTTTGAAGGACCGTTTGAAATTGGATCGGATCTACGAATTGTAGATGGAGAGATTATGAATTACACCCCCCAACAGATCGAAACTATGAGTGTCGAAGATATATTATCTACCGATCTGCGTGGTTTATACACTTTCATTTGTTACAATTCCAAGAATAAACAGATTATAATCAAAAATGATATTTTAGGAGAAATTCCGACTTATTTTTATATACATGATAAGAAAATCCTAGTTAGTAATAATGCATGGAAAATTCTATTCAACTTGCTTGAAAATGAAATCAAAATTGATAAAGACCAGCTTAATTCGTACTTATATTACACGGTTCAACCACAAGCAAAAAGTACATTTATCTTAAACTTGAATATTTTATCTAATGCGTCCATATTGACTTTTAACATCGATGATGGCTCAATCACCGAAAATCAATATTGGGAATTCGAAATGGTACCGAAACGGGAACTATCATTAGAGGATGCAATGAATGAATTTGATAAAGCATTAGATGATTTATTTGATTATGTCATTAGGAAAAATCCTGGTAAAATATTAGGATTTGGTAATAGTGGGGGATTAGACTCAAGATTGGTGGGAATTTATGCAAGGGAACGAAATTTTCTAGTGAAAGGGATTACAATTGCAGATATTCGACCAAGAAAACTAATAAAATCAAATAGTGCCTATCAAGCAAGTAAGATTGCAAAAAAATGTGGTATTGATAATTTCTTAATAAATTACACAGCTGAAGATTATGATTCACGAAATCTCTTGGACATTAGGAACAATTTTTTTGGGGCATCCCAAATTTTTAAGAATCCTTTTGAGAAAATTCCAGATTTTGATATCATGCTTACAGGACATGAGGGATTACTGATCGGTAGTGGTTATGGTCCTTCTGTTATTGATATTGATCAATCTATGCTTGCAGATGCGCTAATTGCTCGTTATAAAAATGTAGATGCTACCCAAATTACAAAAACCTCCCTTTGGGAAAAAATCAAAAAAATTTTTCAAATATTGGCTGGTAAACAGCAAAAAAGGTTTGATGAATTTAGTAGTGAAAACATAGCCAGGAATATTGAATCCAAGCAAAATATATTTGATGAATATTTTAGTACAAATGAAATAGAGCAAATTCATAAGGAAATGAAGACTTTTGTTGAAAAATATAAAAATAAATATTCAGTAGTGAATATTTGGCGAGTTTTCTTCTTAAAACAAGCCATGCGTCTGAATTATCTCGGTGGATTTGAATCTCTCAACCGCTTGAAAAAAACATATTATCTATACTATCCCTTCGCATTTTCGTATATCGAAACATGGCCACGAGAATTCTTAGATGACCGTATGTTATTGAAGAAATTTCTAAAACAAAAAGCTCCCGATATCGGTAAAATACCAGGACAAGATATGGAGCCAATTGAGCTTTCTGGAGAAAAAGATAAAAATCTATTCAGAAAATATTTGAGAAGGATTAAGCAAGTCTATAAAAAAATTGTATTAAAAATCAGGAAAAAAGGATTAGAATACTCAGATTGGCTAAAAGATCCAAAATATCAAGAATATGCTCAATCTGTAATCAACAGACCCAATCCGTTTTTTGCAGATTATATCGATGTGGAAAAGTTAAAGAAACTCAATTTGTTTAACTACAAATCTCTAGTAAATCTTGTGAAACTCAAAAGAATTTTTGATATAATACATTTCAAAGAACAACATCTATTAGATCGTGAAGATTTTGAACTAAAATGAAAAGGAGAATCTAAATGGAGTTCCAGCAGATTAATAAACTGATACAAACTTGTGAAGATCGGTTTCCTGTTAAAGAATGGAAGATTAGTAATATACATATATGGCCTCTTATAAGATTCTTTATTTTTAATAAGCAATTTCAGAGTGATATTAATTCTTCGATGAAAAAAAAAACATTGAAGGAAAATATAACAAATTACTGGACATACCTAAAATTCATCATCAAAGACAATATTCACAACCAAAAGGTAAGTAAAACAGAGAATCAGGTGGTTTTCTTAGGAAGATCGACATTACGCAATTTCCGGTATAGAGATCATTATTTTTCTTCTATATTGGACACATTCAAGTATTCACTTGATTCACTAGGGTATAACACGCTATTACTGGAATTCGATCCTTTATGGAAATTCCGTTACCCAAGATATTTTCCTTCGAAATCTATACAAATAGGATTAAAAATAGCTAGTTTAAAAGCCCGGATTCAAAAACTCCTAAGAAAACCAGTTGACGTGAATTTATCCCAATTTGATCAATTTGTCAAATTATTGAATGATTATGGTATAAAATCACTAAACGTGGATACCTTTATTTACCAGACACTTAAACTGAGCAACCTTGCGAATTACTTCAAAAAAATATTAAAAAAAGTAAAACCAATTATGTGTTTTTCTGTTCCGTATTATATTCCTGAGGGTTTAGCATACAATTTGGCATGTTCTGAGTTAAAAATTCCTTCAATTGATGTTCAACATGGTGTACAAGATGGTCATTTAGCATATATTTTCAATGATAACATTCCTGATACTGGATATGAGTTATTACCTGACTATTTCTGGGTTTGGAGTGAATCTGAAAGAGAACAGATAAAAAAATGGGCAATTATTAAAAATAAATCT
>JAEOTN010000090.1 GCA_016839865.1 Promethearchaeota archaeon
GCCCTTTAAAATATAAATTAGCCGTGAAATCCCTTTTTTCTTTGCGAAATCGATACTTGCTTCTATAAGAATGCGAGGAAGGTCAGTCTGGTAATATTCGGGTAAAACTGCTTCTATTAACGTCCAGCTTTTTGCCATCCCTGAATAATTCGATATCCCTGAAAATCCCACAATTTTTCCTCCAAGATTTTCATAACATAAAACTTCACGAGATAACAATGCGTCTTTTCCGAACCAGATATCAAATCTCGTCTCCTTTAGTTCAACATGAAAGTCAGGATCTACATGTTTATTCCGTGCATTTGCGATCTCAATTAAAATAGAACGATTTAAACTATCATCCCATGGTATTACTTTAATTCCACTTATATCGTTCATACAACCATCTCCATTCCTTTAGATCATGGATATAAAAATACGTATGGTTGATTCTTTTGAAGAAGAGTTTCTTTAATCCCTGTAGAAATGATTAAATGCAGAAGAAAGGAAAAAAAGTAAGGATGAAAAGAAAGAAACTACGAAAGTATGTCTCTAAACGAAACTTACTATTTATCGGCGTGTACATACTGTTAATGGGCGGATATCTCGTTTTTGCGTTAAAATTTTCCGTTCTCCTGTTAAGAAATGACCAAGAAGCTCCTATCACCTTCAGTGGAAGAGTAGGCATCAGCTCAGACGGCAATATTTATGATGAGGACGATATCGCTGCCGCTCCCTTTTCAATTGCGATTCTTAAAGCCGCCGGGGCAACTTTTGTTCATCATGATTATAATAACAACATCAATTGTAGCAACTGGAAAGCGAATGAGATGATTACTAGTGTCGAAGGGGCAGCTACACGATTTTTCGGAAATACAAGTATGATCTTCAACGACTTGGTGGAATTAAATGCTGCTGTGGACAATATGGCATATCAGATCAATATATCCACAGCCACTGATCGCTTCTACCTCTGCGCAGGAGGACCTATGGAGACTGTGTGGCGTGGTATCATGGCTTCAGATTCCTCTAAACGGCAGTACTGCACTGTAATCTCTCACTCCACATGGAATGAACAACATACCTCTTGTGGATGTACACATACCTGGACTGATGTAAAAAATACTGGGGTCGTCACTGTCGATATTCGAGACCAGAATAATGGCTTAAACACCATATTCGGTTGGAGATGGATGAAAAGAGATCCCAATCCAAACATCAACTGGCTCTATACTCGGATGCAATTCAAGTTTGGGGATGTCTCTGATTGCGGAATGGCGTATTACATCGTGACGGGTTTAGGGGATGAATATGGTAATCCTTCCAAATTACAGGCGTTGTTTGGACAGCTCAATTCTGCGTAATCCATTATAATACTACTTTTTCTTTAACGGAGAGAAACCTAATTTCCAAAACCTAAAAATCAAACATACTCCCAAAATCTTTTTATTTGCACAAGAGATAGGATAGGTGCACCTTTCAAGTGAAAGTTTGGAAAGGTGAATTGAACTAGGTGTGGAGAAATAAATGAAAAAATCGGAAGAAATCAAAAATCTCATTCTGGAAACTATAGAAAAAAGCAACAAAGGAACTCCTGATGAACCTGGAAAAAACTTGTCTAAGAATGAGAATGTGATGGTAATAGGGAGTGATCCCGCTGAATGGGTTATTGGATATGACCCTATTGTTAAATCTCAAGAAGCGGAGCAAAAAGGAATGCCTAAAGCGACGTATGAAATATCTAATTTGCACACATTTGAAGAAGGCACAGTTGGGTGGTATGTTTGTAAGTCAGTTGCCAAATATGAAAATGGAAACGAATTAGCGATGCGGGTTAATGGTATTCTGCATAAAGAAGGCGGGGAATGGAAATCTGTTCTCCAAAATTATACGATAGAGGTTCCGAATGAAAAAATGGGACTAATATTGGAGAAATGGAAATCTTAAGTGTGAAATGGATTCCCAATTTTACATCTCTTTTTTGCTTTGGTGGGGAGGAAAATCGCAGACTCTAATGGAGTACACAAGTTCAATTTGGCTAAATTAAGGATGTAAGATCTGCTGCGAAAAACAACATTACCTAATTTCATCATCAATTCCAATACGAATAAGCAGTAAATAATAGCAATTATCAATGGAAAGTCACGGAATTGGAGAGCATCAATCAACAGCATTCCGATCCCTTTAAGATTGAATAATACGTCAGTTAGAATCGCACCACACAAAATTTGGGAGAATAAAGGTGGAAAAAGCAAGGGATTCATTCTTTTAGGTATTTGATTTGCCATAAAACCTTTCGTTAAATAACTGAGTTTTACTTTTTGGTCAGTAAAAGTGACTTCATGTTTATTTCTGTACAATCCACAATACAATCCATATAAAGTTAAAGTAGTCACCGGTAGGATCATATAACGTAGAAAACCTGGCAATAAGGTGCGATCACAAGCAATTAGGAAATCAATTAATATAATACCTGTAATCCGTTCGGGGAGATCTCTTTGCTCAGTTATGCGAATAGTTGGTATATAACCTAATTTAATGCCGAAGAATTGAAAAACAATCCCAGTGACAAAAACAACTGAAAATATAATTAATATAGGTTTTAGATATTTCCACTTCTGCACCACTCTCTTTAATCTGGGGAGAAGAAATAAGGTTAGGATATATGAGTATATCAATATTTCAAGAGTGATGGGAAACTTACCTCTAATTAAATCCATCACTAATACTTGTCGGGCAACTCTGAATGACCTTCCCCAATCCCCAGATATATACTCCCAACAAAATCTGAGGAACTCCCAATTCTCGTATCGATACAAAGCCATAATCTTAGCCCAATATTCAGGAGAACCATAAATAAGACCAGGATAAATAGGAGGAGATGTCCTAACATAGAGAATTTGGTAAAAAATGAATAATATCACGAGCCCAATTAAAAAATTTATTGCCGTTTTCCAGATTTGGTTTACTATCAACCTGAATCGTGTATGCTCGATGATTCTCATTCTGGATTTCCGAAAGTCGTAATCTATTTCCATAAGTGGAAACATAGTATTATTATTGTTAATCTAACATTTAAGCACTTCTATGGGCACTCGTCACATGCATTTTCAAAATAAATTTAATATTTTTACCGGCTTTAAAAAACCCCACAATTCGCAAAATCCCACCTATTCCCACAAGGATCATGTCTATCATATAATGCATCAAGAAATAGATGTCTACTATATCTATTATCAACCCACACAACATAAGGAATGCTCCCACAATAATCGCTATTGCGCCTTTCTTTATTTTTATCCCTATCGGAGTTTTAATCGTACTCCCGAATTTTACCAGCATAATCATAGCAAGAATCTCAAGAATTATGGAAATTATCAACATACTATCGTAGAGATATGGAAAATAGTAGAGATCCCAGACGATAAAATACACTGTCCATTGGAAAACTAAACGAAAAGAGGTGAATGAGCAATATATTAGAAGAAACAAGTGAAATTTAGAGAATGGTGGAAAATTTACATCCTCTCGATTATGATAACTTTTAATCATTAATGCAATGAGGATGATGACCAACGTCAGATCGTGCAATAACTGAATTATTTCGATATATGGATCTAATTCGTTGAAGTTCGTGATATCTACAAACCAAGAAATCGTAAAAATACCTATAATTGCTGCAATTTCTATTCCACCTATAGCTCTTAACTGGTTCCCAAATTTCCAAAAGTTATAATTCGGTTGATCCGTTTCTATATTCACTTACATCCCTCAGTCTTATACTATTACTGATTCGGTGGATTTTTATAACTTCTGATTCTTATTCACTAATTTCTTTTCAGCAATGTTCCACTATTCTGGTATTTCCCCTTTTATCTTCCTCAATTTCTTTATTAATTCTATGTCTGTCGCAATTGGTATATTTCTCATCTTTTGAGAATCCTAGTATTTTTTTCTTATGAACCGTTTACTCCTTCATAGACAAATGAAGATAGCCTATCTTCCATCAAGGTTTGTCACTATTACCAAAATTATCGAAGCGAACTGGTGAGTATAATAGTATCTTATGCAGAAGTAATAAAAAAGACAGAAAGTCATACTTTTATGCATGTTATGATTGAGTTCTATCTTGCATTTTTTGGATTAATTTTGTATTTTAACATCGACGGAACTGGTGGAATCATTGCAGCAAGTTGTGTTGGTGGTGTGATGTTAATCTATTTTTTTGCTGCAGTTCGTCCCCTTTCCAACTATAATATCTGGATAGAAAGAGTAATCAACAAATTTAACATGAGATCTTTGGAATTTATGTCAGGAGACCCTGAGGATCGAAAAAAAGGAATAATCATCTTGGCTATTAGTGCGAGTGATTTAATTTTGTATTTTGTGTTTCAATTAACTGGATTCATTGTTCTAGCGAATATTTTTGTGATTGTGGGGAAGATTTTTCGAGTAATTGGATTTCGCAAACTTTCTAGAGGATTATCTAATGAAATACAAGCACACGCTTGGTTGTTATATGTGATTATCGCTCTTATTCCCACTTATCCCCTGCAGATAAGTCTTTTTGTACTGAATATTTTTAGCGTTGTTTTTGTATAGTCGCAGTATCTTTTCCGGGTAACATGCATTGTCTATCCTCGGGGCAGATATTTCCTAATTTGATTCACTTTTTCTTCGTTTTTTGATCCGGTATAATACAAGTATTGTCGTACCAATAGCAGCAACGGCGACGATGGCGATGATCAATATATAAATCCAATTATCTGGTGTATCTCCCGGGGGGATTAGTTGCACGTGGAAATTCACGATCCATATGTCTTGATCGTTTGTACCCCAATTATGAGTGTAACCAACCCATGTATAATCTCCATTTCCAAGATCCACAAATGAATTTACTCCATCTCCCGTAGCGCTCCCGTACATGCATCCCCAAACATAGTTCCCTTGTGGATCCACCAATATTAACGCACCATCCCCTTGTCCTGCACCTTCCTCTGAAGATCCTCCTGCTATAAGAAATGATCGATTAGGCGTTTCCACTGCAAATTTTGCACCTCCAAGCTCTGTATTATTAAAAGTCCGATTCCAGAGGACCTCTCCAAATGCATCCGTTCTTATCATCCATGCACCTCCATCTGCATAGCTCATGGAATTCGCGGTAATTAAGAATCCTCCACTAGAACATTCAATCAATGCTTGTGGTCTGTCGAGGTATATTCCTCCATATGTTTTATTCCATAACATATTGCCAAATGCATCCGTTCGAATCAAATACACGTCCGATTCTCCTGCACCATAACTAATGGTATAACCGGCAATGCAAAATCCTCCTCCAGCGCATTCCACTATTGAATGGCTTTGAAAACAACGGTCTACTTCAATTCCTCCATAGGTTTTGTTCCATAGATGTACTCCTGCCGGATTGGTTCGGATTAACCAGACGTCTGAGCTTTGATTGATGGTTACGCCACACAATGCAAAGCCTCCGGAATCACATTCTACAAACGATCTTCCCAGGTCTTCACCACTTACTTTCCCATGCGTTACATTCCAAAGGTGGTTTCCAGAATCATCTGTTCTCACCAACCAAAGTTCCCTACCTCCAGGTCCAAAACTTTTGGTATCTCCAAAGACCGCGAGACCTCCACCACTGCATTCAGTTACTTGATATGCAAAATCTTCATCAGTTCCACCATAAGTGTGGTTCCAATCTTGAGTTCCGTTATTGAATACCTTCATCAGAATTGCATCAAAATCACCCGCCCCTGATGTGTTTGTCCATCCTGCGATCAAGTAACCTCCACTAGAACATCTAACCATGGACCGTCCAATATCTTCTCCGTTGGTCCCGCCAAATGTTTGATTCCAATATACACTTAAATTAGACTGAATCCCCGTATCGGATACAGAGGGATTTATCATATTTGATTCTTCATTCGGATTCTTTTGGATTACAAATGTTTCATTTACAAAAGCAGTTGAAAATATTGTCAATAAAATGACCCATAATTTCATTTTTTTTTGATAAGACACCTTTATCCCCTTTAGAACGAATTATTTTAACTAAAAATCTAATCTTGCTTATTGTATATTAATTTACTTGAATCCCACAACAATTCCGACGAAAGAAACCGTTTAATCCGTAATAATTGATTTTTTTGATACCAAAGAAAAATAGAACTAAACTGCCGAAATCTGTTTCGTGGCTCTAGTTTGTCTATCATGTGACAAAAACATAAGCTTTGTGGTGATTATTGAGAGAATTGGATATAATAAGGTCACACCCATGAAGAATATCGAGGATGTCATCTCATCCGTTGTGTTTGGACTCAACAGACCTTCCGAAAGCGCATCTATCAGATAATGCACTATCATTGAGGGAATTACGCTTTTAGTCTTCAATCTCATGTATCCCCATGCCAAACCGAATGTAGTGGCCATAATTACCAAAAATATCACGGTAATTGGATCTTCCCCAATCGCGAGGCTTCCAAAATGAAATAATCCAAAAAAGATAGCAGAAAGTAGGACGACAATCCATCCCGAATATTTTTTTTCCAGATTCGAAAATAATACTCCTCTAAATCCGATTTCCTCAAAAAATCCAGGATTAAAAGCAGCTATCAGTAATAACCAACCTGCTTTACCATCTCCCGGTGCTTCTAAGAAAACAAATGGATTATCCGTGAAAATACCAAGCGCTAATGCCAGACCCGTTGTGACTACAACAAAAATCAGAAATGACAAAATTCCACAAAGAATGGTTTTAGCCCACGAAACTCCTTTAACTAAGCTGAGTTCTTTGGTATATTCCATTAAATTTCTTGGTTTTTGGTAAATAATGAAGAATATCACTACAAATATTGCAAGGCTGGCAATGATAAAGCGTAATCCATATGACAGAAGAGATACAGAGATTGAACTCATCCCCAATCCAATAAGAACATCATACAATGAAAAAAGGTTTACAATGCCAAGGTACATAACTCCTACAGAAAGACTAAGGATTATGAAAAGCAGGATTGCAGTTAAGAAAGGGTGTGTTTTAAACCATTCACGCAATTTCATGTATAATAAAACGTAGAAGCAATTAATAAAACAATACTATTTTTACTGGAGATAAGAACAACAAGCAGTATTCTATAAGTTCCTTAGCCAATTTATTAATCCAAAACACCCAATCATACTCAACACAACTCCAATTATGCAAACTCCTGCAATAATTATTATTTCCGTCCCGGAATTTGCAAAACGACTCACCGAAACTTGTCCCACATAGTAATACCTTGTGTAATAGATACCTACTCCTCCTATTATCATAAAACCTATTCCTAATGACGTTAACCAATAGCCCATCGAATCTAGGGATGATATCAACAATTTGGCAACGAAAGAAAATACAAATGCTAATGCTCCTACCGCAAGCATCCCTATGAATAGTATCCGGGTTACTATCTGATTCCGTTGGCTGGATTTTTGCATTTTCATATCCGTATATTAGTTCTTAGAGTAAGAATTTAATATTTCTCCCATATATGCAGTAATACCTCAACATTTTATCAATAAATCACAACATAAATTGGGTGATCTTCACATCAATCTCAAATATCTTATAACATAGTGCTAAAAAATTCTACTCGTCAGGTGTATCCTCGTCTTCTTCATCGCTTGTTTCCAGAATTTCTTCAATCTTAAGCCGTTCTATTACGTCATCCGATATTCTTCCTTTGCTGTGTGTTGCCAATATGATCAAACCTTCGTGTTTTTCCATATTCTGGAGCAACCAGTTGGTATCTATGTTTGCAAACCTATCATGAGCATCGTTAACACTCGTACGTTTACCAAACAGGGCATCTGCTTCATCAAAAAACAAAATCCAATCTTTATTTTTAGCTTTGGAAAAGATTTTGTTAAGATTTTTTTCTGTTTCACCGATATATTTGCTTGTAATCATAGCCAAATCCACTCTAAATAGGGGTTTCCCTATGCGTGAAGCTAACCAAGTGGCAGCTAAACTTAGTGATGAAGAGGTACCTATTATATGAATTCGTCTCGGCATTGACTCTTTCTCAAGTAACTTATCCAATGGCGTTTGAATAAATGAAGGGAGTTTAATTTTCTTCCCGAATACTCTCATGCGGAACGACGGATATCTTTTCACGATTTTTTTCCGGCACATATAAAGACAATTATTATGAGTAATTTAAACCTCATGACTAATTCTTAGCAGTTATCTACGAAATTGACTATTTCATATATCATATTTACATAAACGCTGTTATAATAACTATCTTTTATTTTTTGGCAGTATCATATATTACTTTGTGAATTACCCAGGCCACTCTATAGGTGTACTACACTGCGAAAGAGTTGGAGTCATAGCGTAACACTGATAATACTTAATTGAATCGCTGACATTATTAGAGTAATTCTAATTCCTCCAAAGAGATGTGACAGTCATTTCAAAACTTGAGTATAATCAGCAGCTTTCAATTCTTCATAAAACAATTCGAGAAGAGCGAGAAAACTTGCTAGACGTATTTCGGAAACGAGAAACATTCAAACGAAATTATCAAGAAATATTAGCACATTTACATGGGAAGAATTATGTGTCTGCGGCGGAACATTATTTTTCTTCAGCAAGAAAACATCTACAAAGACGTGATTATGACACTACAAGCGTTCTAGCTCTATTGGGAACGTTATGCTTGTTTAACGCTTCCCTGGAACTTACTCAAGTTCAAGAGTTTGTGAACGGACAATTTCTAAAATCCACCTTTTCAATCAAGGTCTTGCAATTATTGATGGATGCGAAAGCGGATGGATTTGAAGATATTTATGCGGATGCATGGAATTTAATGAAAGCTATTCCCGTTTTTGAAGAAGAAAAATCTCTTATAAATAATATAGTCCCGATCTGACGAGCTAGCACTCCGTAGTTTTATAATTCTACTTTTTTTCCATCTTATGAACCCAGTCACGGATCACACGGATAAATTCCTTTGGTGCTTCCAAACTTGCAAAATGCCCGCAGTTCTCGAATACATGAATATTAGAATTAGGTATTGCCTCATGCATTCGTTGTGATTGTGATCGAGGGAAGATAAAATCATCATCCCCTACAAGAATTAAGGTTGGTACTTGAATCTCCTTAAGGTAAGGAGTGACGTCATAGGTTTGTATTAAAGTGTCTTGACGGATGTTAACCTCCGGAGAATATATTGTATCTTTAAATGAGAAATTTGTTTTTTCCTGTAATTCATCATTAAAATCGTAGAAATATAACGGCAACAAAGTAGTTAATTGATTACGAAATCCTTCAGGAGACTTATCTGCGGGAGCATCAAGAACTTTTAACATTTCCGGTGTTGGATTCTTCTTTTGTATTATTTCCATCATTTCATTTACATGATCGAAAACAGGAACAGTATCATACAAAATCAAGTGGCTAATATGTTCGGGATGTCGAATTGCGTAGTGTAATGCCACGTATCCTCCAGCTGAGTGTCCTATTACCCCTACTTTTTTGTATCCCAACCCTTTTCGTAATTCATCCGCATCATCAGCTAATTGTTCTAAGGTTAGAGCTTCAATAGGTGGATGACCGGACCGTCCATGATTTCGGAAGTCAAATAAGATTAGTTCCAAAAAATCACCCAAAGGATCAAAACTAGGACGAAAATAAGAGTGATCCAGTCCCAAACCCCCATGCATTACCAAAAAGGGGATACCGGAGCCAAAGCGTTCATAATATAATTCAGTTTCATTAACTTTCATTAATGTCATGCCTTACTTTCCTCCGTAGGTTTTAAAAATGTGCTGGAAAACCACATCTACTGATTTAAAATTACCTAAAAATAAACAGTAAAAATAACGGTGAAAGTAAACTGAATGTAAAACCAAGAGTTGAAGAAATCTTAACATGAATAATCTGCGTTTTATTTCCACAATCGATGCCAATTGCTGCTAAAAAAAGTGAACAAATCAAATTTCCAAATAGTATTACTAAAGAAACTAAGAAAAATATATATGA
>JAEOTN010000091.1 GCA_016839865.1 Promethearchaeota archaeon
AACTCTCTATCAGTTTTTATTTTTTGCTTATTTTGCACTTATTACTTCAGTTTCTCCAAGTTTGCTGCAAGCTTCTGGGAAAATTTCTCTGCATGATCTTCGAAAATGAAAATTCTATTCCTCTTATTCCCTGATTGCTCAGTAACTACCAGATACTTATCTCCTCGACTCGACTTTTTAACTTCAAAGTGGTAGATTCGTGGACCTGCATGTAATTTCGAATCTTTCCCACTAGATCTGGATTCTGTTTTACGATCATATTTCAATTCCTTCTCGATCGTCAAATCTTTTGTATCCTTATCAATCACTTTGAGGTCGGTTCCATCAAAGAATCTTCCTTTGTGGATGATTTTACAAGATACTATATCTCCTCTTTTCACTTCCACCACAACATCTTCCTTCTCGAAAAATCCAACCATTTTACCACCGATTTTTAATTGGATATAATCTTTATTTCCTTTCTTACGTTTCTCAACCACGTCAACTTTGTAATAATTCACTTTTTTCATCACCGGAATTCAAATCAAGATATAGTGTAACTATTAACAAAAACAAAAAACTTTGGCATGATGATTGAGTGGTAAAAATGAAACTCCTCACCTCATGGCCAAATCGGCTGATTTTTCCATATATATTTATTAAGACGATGTACCAATACTGAAGAAGATCTTTAAGGTGATTCTGATTATGGGAACCAATTTAAAACGTAAACTTGTGATTGAGCGTCCTTTTCTATCTCGACCTGATTCTTATGCTATTTTAGCAGCAATTGTAAAGGGAGCTATCAAACCGGAGCAATTAAAATTAGCATTGCAGCACCTTAAAGAAAAATACCCAATACTTAATACCCATGTGGAGATAGATGAGAATCACCATGCCTGGTTAATCTCAAATAAAAATACTGATTTTCCTCTGCAGATTATGGAAATAAAGGAAAATCACGATTGGATCTCCAAGGTATTAGAAGAATACAACACGTTTTATCCATTAGATACAGGTCCGTTAATCCGTTTTGTATTATTAAAACACCAAACTAATTGCATTTTGATTATAAGTGCACATCACCTCTTGGTAGATGGTAATTCACTCGCATTTCTACTTCACAATATTATGCAATTCTTAGTCAACCCTTCATCAACTACAAATCCTGAATTATATCCTCCACTTCATGAACTTCTGCCTACTACAATTAAACTATCAACAACTCAAAAACTCCTAAACAAAATAGCAAAAATACTGTGGAGACGAAGAGAGAGAAAAGGAATGGCATTTTCCTTGCAGGATTATAACAAAATTCATTCCAAGTTTTGTCCATTATTACGCAAGGATCTACAAATTCATGCAATTACATTAGATGAGGTACAGACATCTAATTTGATCGATAGGTGTAAACAAGAAAAAATTTCAGTTAACAGTGCAATTTGTGCTGCTTTCGTTAAAGCAGATTATGAAGCGCAAAGAAAGAATACAAACGCACTAAAAGAGTTCCTATTGCCCGTAGATGTTCGAGAAATCTTATCCTTACCTAAAAATGCTATCGGATTGTACGTTTCGACCGTAGATATAACCTTAGATCATGATGAATCTCTTGATTTATGGGATTTTGCACGATTTGCTCATGAAGAAATTCAAAGAAATATGAATCCGCAAAACATTTTGAATCTGCTGGGAAGAGTGATCGATGTTCCGGAACAAGTGCCTGATGCTGCGTTTTTCGCTAAATATGGTATTATAAAGGATTGGTTCTTAGATTTATGCCTAAGAGCAACCAAATTAGATAAAATAAATTACTCATATTCCATATCGAACCTAGGAAAATTTGACTTCCCGAAAAAATATGATGATTTGGTATTAGAAAAAGCATATTTTCATACTTATGGTGAAATGGCTGAAAAACAATTAACCATCATCACCATTGGGGATAAACTTACTATTTGTATATCATTTCTGAGTTCAGTAATAGAAAGAAAGATAGTTGAGAAGATAGTAGAACTTGCCTTGAATTGGTTACTCTCTTGATTTTATTATCTTCATTTTCATTTTGGGTAAGTGTTATAATGATGGTTTGTGTATTCTTTGGTTGGTATGATGCAAAAATTCAAGAATCCTGATGATAAACCAAATAAAATATCTTTGGAGGATCTAAATCATATCATAAAGCCTGGATATCGTATATTCCTAGGAACAGCGTGCTCTGAACCTTATGTTTTCACAAAAGAATTAACCCATAATAAATATCGGTGGACTGATTGTGAAATCGTTCATTTACTCACACTTACAGAACAAAAGTTATTCAGTGATACTTTTCCTACCCGATTTCGGCATAATATTCTATCTTTGATAGGTTCAGCACAATCTCGTCATGCTGTAAATACCGGTAAGAGCGATTTTACCCCTATTAGGACCTCAGAAATCCCTGATCTTCTAGAACGAGAGATATTGAAAATTGATGTTGCAATGGTTCAGATGAGTCCTCCCGATGAGTATGGATATTGTTCTTTAGGGATAAACGTAGATATCAACAAAAAAATGGTTGAGCACGCTAAAATTGTCATAGCTCAAATTAATCCTCAAATGCCTGCGACTAGGGGGGATTCAAGCGTTAAAGTAGATCAAATCGATTATTATATTGAAGAAGATACTCCCCTAATCGAGTTTAAAATCGAATATAATGAGAAACAGCTGGAAATTATCAACAAAATCTGTCAATATGCTTCCCGATTAATTGAAGATGGAACTACTTTGAATTTCGGTTTGGGGAAGATTCCTCTAAAAATCTTTGCCCATCTCCAAAATAAGAAAGATCTAGGTATCTATACAGAAAGTTTGGTTATGACAGACGAATTCTTTGATCTAATCTCTAAAAATATCATCACATGTAAATTAAATCATTATCCTCAAGTGATGTGTGCCTTTGTGTTAGGAGAAAAACATCATTACGAAAAAATTCATCAAAATCCCTTTATCAAGCTCTATCCCACCGAATTTATCAATAATGTAGATAACATCATTAAAAACCACCAATTAACGTCCCTGTATAGTGCTATTGCAGTCGATCTTACAGGACAAATTACGAATCATCTTGAAAATAAATTTTACAGTGGAATTGGAGGTGAGAATGATTTTATTGAAGGTACGAGTAGAAGCCCTGAAGGTAAAACCATCATTCTTATCCCAAGTACAACTAGCGATGGCTCAAAATCACGGATTGTACCTGTGATTTCTCGAAGTACTTTACCAGCTTCAGATGTGCATTATATTATTACGGAATATGGACTTGCGCGCCTTACGGGTAAATCTATCCGACAACGTGCCATTCAGTTAATAGCGATTGCCCATCCGAAATTTCGAAAATCACTACTTCAGGAAGCGAAAAAAATGCATTTCGTGTATCCCGATCAAATGATACCCCTTACGAGAGATGGGAATGTGGTAGTGTATCCTGAAGAATATGAATGGATGTATACTACCAAATCGGGAGGAATTGTTAAGTTTCGGGCTATAAAACCTACAGATGAAGCACTTCTCCAACGATTCTTCTATCATCAAGACGAAAAAACCCGTATTTTACGATATTTAACCCCAAAGAAAACTTTGACCCATGAGGAGTCCCAAATTGAAGTAAATATCGACTATGATACTATCATGGTGGTAGTTGGGTTAGTAGGTGATGAGGATGCTCAAGAAATTATCGCCGTTACGTCGTATTATTTAGACCCTGAGGGTAAGTTCAACATTGCAGAAATTGCTATTATGATTTCCAAAGAATGGCAAAACCAAGGACTGGGTTTTCACTTATTCTCTAAAATGTGTGAGATTGCTCGTGAAAAAGGAGTGGATGCCCTAATTGGAGATTTCATGAAAGCAAATATTAGCATTGAAAAAATATTACAAAAATTGCCCTACTCCGTTGAAATTGAAGTTCTTGATGAAACATTCGAATTTAAAATAGATCTAACCAGGAAAAAACAGTAATTATTGAAATTTCTCTAAATTACATGTGTTAAATAAGTCTGGATATATACGTCTGTAAATATAAGTCTGGAACCACATATTGGACAATTTTGGGAACGTGGAGACCATTTAACTTTACATTTTGGACATGAATTGAATGAAGTCGATGATAATTTTTCCGGTTTTCCATCTTTAACAAGTAATTTTCCCCTGCAATTAGGGCACTCGTTAAACCGGGGAGGTATATCGGATTCACAATGAAGACATATTTTATAATTATAGGTCTGCACTACCCCACTTTCAAATTTTAGTTTGCTTCCACATTTAGGACAGTCATTAGTCCGAGGAGACCATTCGTTATCGCAATCAAGACATCGATTATACGCTACTGAAGATGAACTTTGATTTCCAATTTTCGGATTTTTTTTAATTTCCATGCTTCCGGTCCTAGTTAATTATAGGAGCATAGCTTATATGGTTATTTCCTTTTTTTTATTACCCACCTATCTATACTAAAATCATTATCGATGAATTAGCTGGAGAATCTTCCTGATTTTCTGACATCTGAGTCCTACCGTGCTTTAGAAAGTCTCATATTTTAAAGTTGGACTTAAAGAGCGAAAGTAACACTAAGGATCATATGATCCATAAGAAAATCCTTGGATTTAATCTCATCAAGCTTATACTGCAGATTCATATCTACATTGTGATTGCGAAGGCGAGTGTAATTGCGATTGTGAGAGTAAAAATTAGTGATATTAGGAATATGATTGCTAATTTAATTCCAAAATATCAATACTATTCTTTTTTTACGGAACCGAATAGGTGATTTTTTCACCCTTTTTTCTTAACTATGCTATCCGCTCTAATCCGTTTTTATACCTATCAAAAAATTCCGGGAATTAATTTGTACCTAACCCGTTTTCTATAATCCTTATATCCATTCATCTCTTTAATCAACATATCTTCTTCAAACTTAATACGAATTATAAATATGATAACACCCATTACCGCTGGAATTATCGAGAACCACGAACCTAATGCGAAAGGAGTACCAAGAAATAATAAAGATGCTCCAGCATAGAGGGGGTGCCGAATTTTTGCATATATTCCGGTTTCAATCACTATTTGCTCATCACGAATATCCAGTACCTTGCTAGCATAGGGATTTTGCGCCATAGAAATATACATAATTGCAAGACCGGTGTGAAAAATAACCAATCCGATGATTTCAATAACAAGTGGAAATGATACCCATCCCAATCGATGTCCCAACGCAGAAATGATTAGTGCTGTGATATATACAATACAGATAAGGGGTAAAAAAATCCAATCCAGAGTTTTTTCGGTTTTTTTAGGACGTGTTTCTTTTTTTAACTTTATCCTGTTACGAATAACACGAGGATTCTTCTTGTTGATAATTAGATAGGAAATGCCCATATTTAATGATAACGTGCCGATAAATAACCAACTTGCTAACCATAACCAATTTCCCGCAATAGGGAACAGTAT
>JAEOTN010000092.1 GCA_016839865.1 Promethearchaeota archaeon
ATCTGTATCAATTATAGATGGAATAAATCCAAAGTGATAAATATGCCCTTTTTCTATGGTACGATGAAATGCGAAGGTTTTTTTCGGTTTTTCCGCATTATCTGAGGCAATAATTGTGGATTTATTAAACTCTTTCTTTCTTCTATCCGGTAAGTTAAAGGAGTGAAGATCTTGAAATGATGTGAATTTCTTTTTCCCAAGGAAAATTTGGTTCACTTTTTCTTGTTGTTGTATAGAGGCTTTATATAAAGATGCCAAAGTCTCATCTGGTTGCA
Organism: Promethearchaeota archaeon; assembly: GCA_016839865.1. Next base: position 276 of record JAEOTN010000092.1, read on the forward strand.
TAAATTCATTGTGAGTAGGGATTTCGCAAAAAGAAATCAGTATTCCTCCTGCCGTTACGTAATCTTTCAGTAATTTCATACTGGAATGATCTAAAAACATGGAAAACTGAACAACAATGGTTTTATACTTCAGTAATTCTTCAAGATTTATGCGTTGAAGATCTACCCATTTGGGATGTATTCCCAATGCGAATAGTGGAGTAAACTCTTTATGAGAGTTGTATGGGATATGTTGGAAATTTGTGAGAAATCCAAATTTTGACGTATTGAAAATTAAACGAGAATAGGGATGATAGTGCAAGATGGCGAAATCGTCATCATATACCTTTTCTGCAAGTAATAATTTCTCACCATTGGCTCTAATGTAATCCGATAAATGGTGTATAACTTCATAACTTGGATTTTTTTGTCCTCCCATCCCGATTGGTGCTCCATAATCGTAAAAATCACCAGTTTCTTGTAATTCTAGTGCGTCACCAGCGTAGCCTACGCTTTTTTCTGATATGGAATATGGTAGCATATTTGTACTAGATGTTGGAGTAGTCCCCCCAACTCCCATATACAGATTTATCCCTTTTATTCCATGGCCCAAAATTAATCTTGTAAGAAGATGAATTTGATTTTGTGGTAGAAGTTTCTCCAAAAAACCAATTTTACTCTCTGAAACAAAACTTATTAGTGGGGTTTGAGATTTATAGGATTCAATAATGGCTTCTAACAGCGCATTATTATCCTTTAGATCTGATTGGAACTCCTCTCCAATGCTTAATCCCACAGGAATTTTCGTCTTATATGCATTATACATTGATTTAATGTCAATTGATGATTTTAAGGATGGAGAATTTACAACATAAGGTAGGAAAATCCCTTTTTTACGCAAAATGTAGCATATCGATGAGACATACTCTTCAAATATTCTTTCCTTACACTCCATCCAATCCAAATTGCGTAGAAGTTCTCCCATTCTCGAGAATTCATTATCTGATTGTGCTGCGTCCTCTTGGGTTTTTGAGTTGGGTGGATCAATTTGATCAAAACTCAAGAAATTTTGATTATAGTAGGTATTTAAGGATTCGATTTCTCGATACTTTTCTTTTAAGAATTTCTTATAAAATTCAATTGTTACAGGATTATAATCCTCGTTGAACAACCCTCGATTAATTTTGGTGCTTGTAGCATCATCTACTTGAAGTAAGATCAAACCTCCATGTGGATATAGGTGCCTACGCAATATGTGAGCTAACTTATCAAAATATTTCTCCACAATTCGAAGATAGGTGGGAGAGAGATAGGATATTCTCGCTTGATTCTTTTTTTCAATTGTTGCATATTTCTCATCCTGTTTTAGAATCTTCGGATGATCCTCCAAAATCCAATCTGGAATACCTCCATTTTTAAGATCTGAACCGATCCATGGACCTGGACGTATAATTATATAAAATCCCTTATTCTCACATAGATGCAAAAAATGATCCAAATCTCTTGATACTGATTCGATATCAAATTCATCTTGGATTTCTTCATGAAAACTCCAGAAAACATATGTAGAAATTGTATTTAATCCTAAAGCTTTTGCTTTGGTTAGTCTATCCTCCCACTCCTCTGGTGGTATTCGAAAATAATGAACTTCTCCAGAATAAACAAATACTTTCCGACTTCCAATTTGGAATAAATTTTTTCTGATGATAATTCCATTTGATTTAATCTCATCGTGCATGTATGAACAAACATCCTAACATGACCGCATTAAGCTGGTCCATGTGCAAATATAGAAGAATAATAAGGGGAATTTAATGAATGTATTGATTCTAAGATTTTTTCTTGTTAGGCTTCTTTTGGTAAATTAATGTGTTTGCATGTTTTGAAGCATCTCGATATATACTTTTCATTATCGAAGTGAATTGACGGTCATTTATTTCAGGAGGTGTTCCTAAGTGGTGGAATATGCTTTCATTCGCATCCAATTGACTGATATCAAATTCAATCGGTCGCATTCGTTCAATATCAGGAGTGAGAAATGTGTTCATATTATGTTTTTTCTTACCAGAAACGTCTGATTTCTCTAATTCCTTAATATTTACAGATATTTCTCCAATTGATATTTTTCTTAATTCGGATAATAGCTTTTTCCGACTCATTCCCCGAAGTTTGAACAACATAAAAGGATTATAATCAAAAATGGAAGCAAGGGTTAGAACAACTGCACTAATATGCTTGCAAGGAACTTCTTCATCCGGGCAATTACATGTAGCATCGAGGTTTTGTTTAGGTACGGGAAATAGAGGAACTCCATTTCGCAAGAAGAGTTTATTGATATGTTGTGGCATTTCACCAGAGAGAAGTTTTGCCTCAATTAGTATAGATTCTGACATTTCAACAATAACTTTGTTCCATTGCTCTGGTACAATCGGTGTAAATTCAATTTTTACTCGGTATGGGGTAGGTGCGGTTCCTTGACATAAGGCAAATATTTCACCTTCTTTGATAATCACATTGGAGACACGATTTTCTTTGGTATAATTTATAGCACGTTGCATTCGATAGAATCTACCATACTTTAGCATTGTTTTTATCCAGCTTTTCCCCCACCACGTCCTACCGAGAGCTACTAAGCTTTTTATTTTCTCATCCACTTAAGATTCCACCTCCTCTAATTGGAAGATATCTTTAAGTTCTCCAAAAGTTAGCTCTGTAATCCATTCTTCTCCTGTAACTTTGATGATCCTCTCCGCTAGGGCACGTTTTTCTTCCAACATATTGCTAATTCTTTCCTCAATTGTGCCTTCCGCAACCATCTTATATACAAATACTTTGTTTTTTTGCCCAATTCGATAAGCTCGATCCGATGCTTGGTCTTCCACGGCTGGATTCCACCAGCGATCGACATGAATAACGATTGAAGCCTTAGATAAATTCAAACCGATTCCTCCGGCTCGGAGGGATAACAATAAAATTGGGGATTCATATGAAGAATCTTCTTGAAACTGATTTACAATTCGAGTTCGACTTTCTTGAGGAACTCCTCCATGAATAAACGGAATCTGGATGTTATATTGTCTTTCAATGACATACTGAAGGAAATCTCCCATTACTTTAAACTGTGTGAATACAAGAACTTTATTTTTACTTGCAAGAGCTTCTTCCAACAATTCAATAAGTCTTTGCAGTTTGCCAGATTTTGCTATGAAATCTGATATCTCCATTCGTTTCACATCATCTAAGCTTATATGGAGAAATTGATCAGGGTGATTGCAGATTTGTTTAAGTTGCATAATTGCTGTTAAGATCAATCCTTTTTGCTTGAATTTTTGTTTCGAATTTTCTTCCAATGCTTCCACTTTGTTGAGCATTTCTTCTACTACCGACTTGTAGTGTTTCTTTTGTTCATCTGTTAACTCAATATATACTTCAGTTTCTTGCTTGTCTGGGAGTTCGGGGACAATTTCCTTGTTCGTTTTCATCCTACGTAATAAAAATGGATTTACTAAATTTCGGAGTTCCTTTGTGAGTGATTCATTTCCTAATTTTCCTACTGGAATTGCGTATTTCTTCATGAAATGTGATCGGGCACCCAATAAAAATGGGTTAATAAAATGATATAGACTCCATAATTCAGTAATTCTGTTTTCAATTGGAGTTCCTGAGAGTGCAATCTTTCTTCTAGCTTTTTCTACGAGACGATATACTGCCTTAGCTTGCTTGGTTTTATAATTTTTAATATTTTGACTTTCATCTAGAATAATTGATTCCCATTTGATTATCTCCAACAAATTAATATCTCGTCTAAGAATGTTATAAGAAGTCAAAATAACGTCATTCTTCTTCAAGAGTTTGTTTAGAGTATTTATTGATTTAGCCCGTTTTGACCCATAGTGCAATTCAGCTTTTATATTTGGAGAGAATTTTTTTAGTTCTCTCAACCAATTTCCTAATACAGAAGTAGGGCAAACAACAAGAAAAGTCAAATCTTTTTTTTTTTCATGGAGAATATTTAGAATTAATGCAATTACTTGGATAGTTTTCCCCAATCCCATGTCATCTGCTAGCACACAACCGAAACCAATGCTTGTAAGTATACGCATCCAGTTAAATCCATATTCTTGATATTTTCGTAAGGTTCCATTGAAAGAAGATGGTTGAGGTAGATGAGGCATTTTTGTTTTTCCTCTAATGATCTTCATCACCTCTTCCAAAGGTCCATGAATTTCGACTGGATAAGGACCATTAGATTCTGAGTCTTTTGATGTAAAAAATGCATTTTGAGTTAAGGCGAGATGCAATGCTTCCTGGCCATTTAAATTACCAGTTAGACCTTTGCTTTTATGGAATTGTTTAATTTCCCTCTTATCAACCATGGTCCATTGATTATTCCAAAAAAGTAACGATTCATCTCCAGCAGTATTTAACAGTTCATTAGTGTCTTCATCGGATAAAGTCGTATCCCCAACCTTCAAAACCCATTCGTAGGTTAAGATCGAAGAGACATCAAACGAGGTTTGTTGGAGTGGATCACCGGCAGAAAAATCTTCCATTTCGCTTTGTATCGTTAATACAGGTTGAATTCTCTGGGAACCACCAGAGGAAAATGTATCAGGAATTTCAATTGAGAATCCATAAGATGTAATTTCTGACAATCCTGTTTGTAATAAATGCATGACATCTTTTCCAGGAATCGCTATAGAGGATGGGTATTTTTCTTTCAGTGCAATTGTTATTGGTTCAAATATCCCACTCAATATATTAAATGAACGGAGGATGTAATTGCGTAACTTGTTAACCTCGATTTTTGGTATTAATTGTTGAGATTCAATATTGCTGAGTATTTTCCAAAATTCATCTAATAAAAAATGTGAATCATCCTGAAGAGATTGTAATGAAAATTGTAATGTCCATAAACTTTCATTTTTTTGATTACTGGGGGGGATTAGATGCAACTTCATGCTATAATCCAGATCCCATGTAAAATTCAATTTCTGTGACCATCGTTTGAAGATTCCTGGAATTATTTCTTCTTTAACATTGAAATAGTCGAAATATGGCTTGGTAGATAGCAAACTGTTAAGCAATCGGTATTCCCAAGGAGTGCTTGAATCTTCTTCTTGTAGATCTAAATTTGTACTCTCGCGTACAAGGCTATCCACCATTCTATCAATAAATAATCGACTGAGATTTGATGCAGACCACACATCTGGGATCTCATAGATAGTACTATTTTCTACCAGTATTTCCTTTAAATTATCATGAATTGTGAAATCCTTTAAATTATCAATTGTTTCAAATATTGGTACATTATGCGCAGATATAGGAGCATATTCAAGAATTCGTATGAAATTGTTGATATCTTGTTCAGATTTTAACACGGGTCGCCATATAGATTGAATTGAGCCAACTTTTTCATCTAAATAATCATATTCAAGGTCAGAATTTTCTTTTCGTTTAATATAGGGGATAAAACTACCTTTAGCAATCAATTGGATAGTTAATTTAGCAATCAAACTCCAAAAATACATAGAAGAACTACATTCTAAGTTCTGGTAGGAATTGATAGATATCAGTTCAAAACTTGCTAAAATCTTCATAATTCTGGTTAGCGGAATCACCTTAGCGATCGTTTTTCCCAATACAATCGAATCTGGATTAATTTCTTTTCCCACCTCATAATTCTGCTGAAGAAATTGCGTGGGATATGCAAGTCTGATTGTACATGTGATCGATTTGTCAATGGGAAAGTCTGGTAGAACATTTTTGATAGAGTTAGAAAGCAGATCTTCTGAAAGATTCAACGGGACCCATAAAATGAAGAAAGGGTCTTTTATTGTAGGATTTTTAATCCTTTTTCCTTTTGCAAATATCGTTAATTTTGAAATTTTAGAGTTAGCATAATCTACGGGTATTAATGTCAATTCAGGAAAAAATCTCATGAACATGCACTGAAGTTAAGGGGTGAGTAGATAGCGTATAGTCTCTATTAAGGATTTTCGAAAATTTTTAATGTTCATTCCATTCAGTGACGAATCTGATATTAATTCATTGACTTTATTTCGATTTGATAACTTAATATCAGTCTCCGTTAACACCGCTCCTACTACAAGAGAGTACAATACTAATGGGGAGGTGTCTCTAATCTCTCCACGTGTAATTCCTTCCTTAAATAAGTCAAGGATTACTTCAAACAACTGAATAGGCTCGTAATTCTCTTCAATAGGCCCAGTTTTTTTTGAATTCGGTGGATCGATTAGAAACATCATCTTCCATGAATTAGGATTAGCATCTGAGTAGTTTAAAAAATTTAGTGTGAGTTTTTCTATTAAGTCGATGTAGGTACCTTTATGAGAATTAATTTCATCCAAGAATGCTTTTTTAAGGATAGCAAAATCATGTTTTCGAATTGCAATCCATAATTCTCGTTTAGAACTAACATAATTATACAGATTACCCTGTGTCATTCCCAGGATCCCAGCCAACTTACGGGTCGAAAAACCTTGTTCAGAAGCAAATAAATCAGCTCCAACTCGAATAATTTCCTTATAAACATGAGTTTTGTCCTTTTCCGATCTTGCTGGTTTTCTAGCCTTAACTTTATTTTCTGTGTTTTTCAATTAAGAGTTCCACCCAATTTCTACACTTTCAAAAAGCACGATATATAATCCGTCTTATTCTTTATAAAAACTCTGGCTATTTAAAGAGACGGGAACATGGAGGAAGAGTTTTATTTCACTAACACGAATTATACAATACACTTCCGAGGTAGGATAAACCTTGATATTGTATGGAAAAAATTTCATTATTTTTGATCAGTTGTTGGATGATATTGGGAAATATAATCATCTACTCCCAACAAAGGTTCAATCAGCATATATTCCTCTACAAGATGAGGATAAGTCGCTAATTGCAGTGGATATTATTACTGAAAAAGGTTCAATAATCGAACGTCCCACATTTTTACGCTTAGGCTATCGGTGGAATGAAAAAGAAGACCATAAAAAGTGGAACCCATTAATTCGAGAAGGATTTAATGTTGTGAAGGTAGATGTCCGCGGTGCAGGTGCATCGACAGGAACTCGAGAGGTTCCTTGGTCGGAAAATGAATTAATGGATATTGATGCGATTGTTGAATGGATCATCAACCAACCATGGTCAGATGGTCATATTATTACATTCGGAAGCGATTATTCCGCCACTACATCGGAACTCTCTGCACGTGGGAAAAATCCTGCACTTAAAGCTCATGTCTGTCATGGGAATGAATACAATCTTTATTCGGATATTATTTTTCCTGGTGGCATATTCCACAAGTCATATGTGAAATCATGGAGTGGACGAAATACACTGGTTGAGAAATCTAAAATCCAGTCTGTAAATGATCCATTATATAATCCGGTAATCTCAGAAATTAAACATCAACATGAACAAAATGTGGATGTATGGGATTTATTTTCGAACATTGAGTATGTTAATGATAACCTTGATGCCAAAAATAAGATTCCGTTATCAACTATCAATCTTTCCACTTATTCGGATGAAATTAGTAGGAATAAAGCACCAAAATTCAACATTGGATCTTGGTTTGACACAAAATCAGCGAATGCCATAATTCATCGATTCCTAAATTACTCTAATCCGTTTATTGGAGTAATTGGTCCTTGGGATCATGCCTTAAAGCATGTATATACTCTAACAAAACCTCGCTCTCCTTCATTTCCTACACAATTAGTCTCGTTATTGGAATATATTCGATTTGCTAAGAAAGCTCTAAGCAATCCAACAAGCATACCCAAAAAACTGTATTATTATACGGTTGGAGAGGAAAAATGGAAAGTGACAGAAACTTGGCCTCTACCAACTCAAAAAATCAACACGTTATATTTACATGCAAAAAATAAACTTTCCTTTGAACCCCCGATAAAAGGAGAAAAAAGCATTTATCATGTAAACACACGTACAACGTCAGGTACATCTAACCGTTGGACCACTCCATTCGGTACGGGAGTCAATTATTCCAATCGTGCTAAGCAAGACAGAAGATGCTTAATTTTCACTAGCCCCCCAATTTCTGACTCAATCGAGATAACTGGTCATCCATTAGTAACACTTCAATTAAGTTCTTCACATGAAGATGGAGCTCTTTTCACCTATTTAGAGGCAATTTACAAGCGTAAAGTATATTATCTAACCGAAGGTCAATTGAGATTAATCTATAGGAAAGATTCAGCGAGAAAACCGTATAGTTCACCAACAATATTTCGAGAATTTACCAAATCTAATGCCGAGCTTCTAAAACCAAATATAGTTTATGATTTTCAGATTCCATTAGAACCTCTATCAGTTAGATTACCGGAAAATTGTCGATTACGGCTGAGTATTTCGGGAACAGATGTAGACAATTTTAAATCCTATCCCGAAATGACAAAACCATATCCTGAATGGACTATCTACCATAATTCGGAGTTCATTTCGGCTATTAAATTACCAATCATTCTAAATAAAGAAGAAAGTGAAAACTAAGTTCCACCTTCTTTCACTTTTCTATAGTTTTATTCATCATATCATAATTAAGGGAAATTTCTTTAGGAATCCAATTTTTATGAGATATTAAAACAGAAGTTGAGAGAGATTGGTAACTACAGACGCCATAAATCGAAGAATGTTTAATAAACAACCCTATTTTACTGATATGATTGTTTATCAATCCAAAGAGGATGCAAAATCTCTCGTTTCAAAAATAAAAACACAAGATCGTACTGTTAGGGCTCGAATAGTTAAGAAGTCAGCAGGAGTCTTCATTTATTTTGATGAAAATTCTTTTTCCAATATAAAAAAAGGGAAATTCCAGAATTTAATTAAAAAGAGAAAATCAAGTACCTCTATCAGGAGATTATCTGTAAGTAAACCAAAATCTGGCAAATCTCAAAAATTAAAACCTAAAAAAAAGGAATTATCGATTCTTGAGCGACAGGAACGATTACCCCAATTTCTAATGAAAAGACTCAGCAAAAAAGCAAGCTCTATTTTGCATAAAAGCGTCATTGAAATAACCCAATCCCCGAAAAAGGATCTAGAAATACAACTCGATTTAATCAGATCAGAGCAAGTGAAGTTCGATATCCGCTATGAACATGAAAAGGATATGTTGAATTATATCAACAGAGTTGCAAGAATTATTGAAAAACGGATTCGAGATTATGAAGAAAGAGAAGCAGAAATCTTCATAAAACTGTTTATTGCTGCACCTATCAAAACAGGGGAATTTAAAAAACAGCTTTCAAAATTGGAGAAGAAGGGGTATGATGAAGTTGCTTATCTAATTTTTAGGAAACTCAGCTCCAGAACTAAACGAAAATATCCTCATTCTGAATCTCGTTTAATTACTCAAATACGAAATTATATCTCTAGCAATTACAAGATGTAAGTATATATAGCCCCAACTCACACATACTAACGTATTATTCTAGAATAGGTGGGTAATATGGATAAAATTCGTAAGTATTTAGAAAAAGAAGGTCATACATTTTTAGTCCGAGATGACTATTTTATTATTCCGTGGAAAATCGAAGATCTGAAATTTCACATTACAATAAACTTAACTCATGAAAAGTGGTTAGTAGTGTCTGCATTAATTGCAAGTTTTGATGAAATTCCGGATGAGGTAGAGAAGACTCTCTATAAACAACTGTTACTTGCAAACCACAATTTACCTGAAATTAATTACCAGATTGATAATGAGGGAAATATCCTATGTTCTGTTGATATGGATAAAGAAATAATTAATTATGAGAATTTTTATTCAGAATTCAACGCAATACCATATGGAATAAAATATTTCTTAGAAAAAGTTGCTCCTCAATTCAAGATCCAAGTAGCCGGTCGGGAATAATCTCTCTCTTTCCCATTGTTTTTAATTCAATTTTGCTTAATGTATTTCACTAACAACTGATATTTTTGAGTAGAGTATTTTTGGAAGCGAAATGGAGCGCAGTAATTCTTGCAGGTGGTTTAGGGACACGGTTAAATCCACTAACCACAGAAATTTGTAAACCTATGGTGCGGGTAACAAACAAACCTATGGTAGATTATTCAATAGATCATTTAAGGTTCGCAGGTATTAAACATATCATTGTATGCGTGAAGCATATGGGTGAAGTACTGAGAAATTACTTATTGGCTAAATGGAATCCGGTAATGCAAGAAGATCCTGAATTCAAAATAGAAATTCCACACAATGATTCAAGAGGTACAGCTGATGCTGTTCGAAAAGTATGGGATTTAATCCATACTGAAAATTTTGTGGTTTCTATGGCAGATATCGTAACAAATCTTCCTGTAAAGAAATTTATGGATTATCATTTGGAAAAACATGCAGAAGCCACAGTATCTATGAAACCTATTGACGAATTCGCTTCTAAATACGGAAACACAGTTCTTCAACCTGATGGGAGAGTGAAATTGTTCTTAGAAAAACCAAGTGCGCATGAGATCTTCATATCTAGTCTGACTCAAGAGAGAGAACAAGCTCTTCCAATTATAAATACGGGGATTTATTGCTTCCGTAAAGATATTGGTCATCAAGCCATTATGGAAACAGAATTTTTGGACTTTGGAAAAGAGATCTTTCCCTACTTGTTGGAAAATGATTATAAACTGTACGGATTTAACGAAGAATACTATTGGATGGATGTAGGTAACCCTAAAACATATCTCTGGGCAAATTGGGATATATTAAGGGAATATGGATGGCCAATTCTACCAGAAGGAACTGAATCATTCAAGAAAAAAGTATGGGTACAGGGAGAACCAGATATACCAGAAAATTCCCATATCAGTCAAAAAGTCTGCCTAGGTAAGAATGTAAAAATCAGAGAAAATGTGCATATTAATTCCCTAACAAGCATTGGAGATAATGTGACGATTGGAAATGGAACAACTATAGATCGTTCGGTTATCTGGGAGAATGTTTCACTTGGTGAAAATTGTGAAATCAATCAATCAGTTATTGCAAATGGATGTGAAATTGGAAATAACGTAATAATTCGTTCAGAATCGATATTGGGTCCATATGTAACTGTTGAAGACGGAATTATTCTCGATTCACGGACAGTGCAAGCAAATGAAGTTGTAAAGAAAGACGAATAATTATTACTTTGTTTTCTTTTTTGATGATCCTTTTTTCTTCGGCTTTAATATATTTTCAATTTTCTCAATTAATTTCTCTGATGTTTCAGGATCGGGAGATTCAGAGGAAATAATCATTGAGTTTCTATGAAGCGATGGTCTAACCATTACCCATGAAGCCTTGAAATCAGTTTTTTCGGTTCCTTCAGCAAAGATTATCTTTATACCGATTAGAGTGTCTAAAATAAGCAAATTTTCAGATTTCAGATTCTCTTTAATGATTTGACGAAAATTATAAAGCACTTTTTTAGTTACGCTAATGGAACGGTATACTTTGATAGTTTTTGGGAAATTTCTAACTAGAGAGCTTAAAGGTTCCTCTCGCTTCGATAAGACTTCTAAAAGTTTTAGTAGAGTGAAAGTCCCATCAGGGAATGGACCATAAATTGGGAAATAGAATTTAAAGGTGTCTGCAGCACCGAAAATTCCCCTTTCTTGTCTGAGTTTAGCTGATATTTCCCCAGGGAGGTTTACTACACGGGATATAGTATAGTTGAAGTTTTTAGCATACTCATCTATTATTCTACTGCAACAAGAGGTTGTGATTATTGGATTTTCTTTGTTTTTTTGTATATAATCGTCATTACTAATGAGGAGCATAATGATATCCTCAAAATCTACTAGTGTTCCTGTTTCATCAAATACTAATAATCGAGATCCATCTGAATCAAAAATTACTCCGAGGTCTGCATCCGCTGCTTTGACAATTGCAGAAGTGTCTCGTATCGAACCTAAGTCAGGGAACAATCGATCATCTAATGCTCGATAATAGGTATTAAGAGCGATTACAACCACGTTCATGGAGTTTAAAATTTCGGGAGTGATATCCCCAGTCGGTCCATAACTACAATCTACAACAACCTTTAATCCCGCTTCAGAGATCATTTTTCGATCAACAAATTGGGGGATTGCACCTTTATACACATCAAATGTTTGAGTAATATCTGAAAGAGTGCCTA
>JAEOTN010000093.1 GCA_016839865.1 Promethearchaeota archaeon
CTCCCAAACGGTCTAAATAGACCTGCTACTGTAATAGCTGCAAATACAGTACTAGTTAAACTTAAAGCTGTTTGAGCATAAAATCCAAAGAAACTTGCAATGAGTTGTATTAATGACATAATTCCAATCCCAAGTGCCATATTGTCCTTTAATTTTATTCCTGCTTGAAATAATGCAAGCATAGAAGCTATTCCAAAAGTCATGATAAACATAAACACGAAATTGATTTCTGGAATTATTATGCTCATTACAATAGCTCCAACCATTAAAAATCCAGGAAATAATATAAAAGCGTCCCATCGGTTGATGTATGCTGCAAATGTTGAGCTAAACATAATAGTAATGCCCATGAAAACTGTATTCACAGTGAAGTCATTGATTGATACTCCAATTAATCCTTCAAGCGTTTGTAGATCCAAGGCATGATAGCCAATCGTTAAGGCGTGGCTAAATAAGCTAAACATAAATGACATAGCCATCAACATTCTAGCAATATTGAATTGCTTTGTTTCGCGAAATTGTTTCACATTTCGTTGCAACATGAAGGTAATCATAGTTCCTAATGCTACAAACGAAATGGAAGAGCGAATTATGAGCCATAAAGTTTGTGTATCCATTTTTTTCTCCTTTACTCAGTTTTTTTTGTATTGTTTTTTTTAGTAGTGCGTCGTTTTTTTAGAAGAGACCTCCTCGAATTTTTCGAGTGTCTCTTTCAATGGACATCCCAGTATTGGTGAGATACCCGTGAATATCAAAAGTATACGAATCATAGATGAAACTACCTCGGTTTAAACCACTATGTAATTTCTTTCCTAAATCCGTAAATGCTTCAATTTCTTTGATCTTCTCAATTTGAAATTCGTCAAAAATTGTCTTCAAGATCGAGATAATTGTGCTTTTCTCGGCATGATCATTAAGTAATAAACTAATAGTAACTACATCATTTCGAGTATTATCCTGCTGTAATTCCGAAACAATCACTACCAAATCTTGCCCTTTATATGTATGTTCATATAGATCTCCAGTTTTGGCACCATTTGGTAATGTATAGGTTATAATTTTATCTTTTCTAATCCCTGAATCATTTGGAAAACAAGTATATATCTCAGGATTTGAACCAGATTCTCCCTTTAATGCAGAGATGATTATATTTGTAACAATCGGTTTCATGATAATTTTCTTCTCCCTATTGGGAATAAAATAAAAAATTTACATTAAATTTGTTGCATAGTGTGCTACTTTAAGCTCTACGTCTTGTCTCTCTCCGTTAGAATTACTTTCTAGATGAGCTAACAAGTCTTTTAATGCATCCTCAGAATACTCTAACGGTGTATCTAATTCGTTATTCCATAAGAGTGCACCAATGTAATTGTTGCTGCGCATAATTACGAAAGTTCCATTATCTTGAGATTCAAATTTGATATTACTATTTACCATACCTTTCATGTTTGCAAAAGCCGTAATCGCGGATAAGAACCCACCTTCCAAAATTGTTTGATCAACATTTTGGCCACTAGAATTCATAACTAATGGAATTCCACTGTTATCATAAATCGTAATTGCCTTAGCGACAACATTTTTCTTGATAACTTTTCCTGTTAAGATTGAGTAAAATTTCGTAAAGAAATCTACCATACCATATCCAGTCATAGCTGAAATGGTCATAATTTCAAAATTATCAACCTTATGGAGTTCAAAAATGTCGATAAGATCTTTTACTGTCATTCCTGGAAGATCCCATTTATTTGCTGCAATTAAGATTTTGACCTTGTGTTTCAATGCTAACGGTAAGATTTTCTCGAATTCACGTCGTGATTCTTGAACACGATCCAAGTCGGATCGGTCGATAACCCATAAAACACACTTTGCGTCTTTCATTTCTCCAAGCCAGATGGAACGAAATGCACTTTGTCCACCCATATCAAATAGTTCTAATTTAGTACCTGATACAATGATTTCTTGTTTCTCTTTTCCCATCGTCGGTGTTGTGGGCACAAAACGCCCCTCTTTCAAGAAGTTAACAATAGTAGTTTTTCCACTATTATCTAACCCGCAAATAACGGTTTTTAAATTTGTTCTACGTCTAATTCTGTCAAATAATCCCATGTTGTTTTCACTTCGTTAATCAGTGTTCAGTGATTTTAGTAAGATCTAATGATTTACAAAATAGTTTAAGAACTAACTCTTGGAATGTTTCTAATAAAGAGCGGAATGAATTTCATAATTCCAATCTGCAGATCAATTAAACAGACTTTTAACTATTCTCGATATAAGTGGATTCCTCATCAGAGATATAATCAAAATTCTGCATAACTAAGGTTAAACAGTTAATTCTGGCTACAATCAAATTCAAATAGGTTCGATTTAAGGATACATTTATGGAAGAAGGCAAGACCCAATCTCAAGATACTGAGAAACAACCATTTTTTCAACGTTTATGGCAAGGTACTAAGAAAATCGCCATTCAATTTTGGGATATGGTTAAACGTGCCTTCCGAGATCATAGTAAGACAACTTGGATATGGATTGGAATTTTTATAGCTGTTCTTGTTTTCACCGTTCTTCTTTGGGTCATGCAGATTTATGATGATACTTTGCTATTTCGTTTCGTGATGTTGTATATTGTGAAACCTATTCATGAAATTAAATTTTGGGGGCATCTACTTTTCTTCATTTTTATGGGAATTCAAGCTATCTTGTTACCCCTTCCTTCTGAGGCACTTTTACTGAGTAGTGGACTGATATGGGGGTGGTGGGGTATTATTGATGGAATCGTTGGAAGTATGTTTGCAGGTGTAATAACATACTACATGGTTCTAAAAGGTGGACGCCCATTAGCGGAGAAGTTTGCGGGAAAAGAAGCAATAGATATTTTAGATCGATTTATTGACAAATATGGTGCATGGGCAATTGTCATTTTACGTGCTTTTCCCTTTATGGCATTTGATCCAGTAAGCTTTGCTGCAGGATTAACAAAGATTGAAACTAAAACGTATTTGCTTGCTACATTCGTTGGTTCTATCTTCAGGGTTGTTTTTTATGTAGCGTTAAAAGGATTTTTCCTTGGAGGGAATAATATAGAAGATCTCATTAGTGATCCCATCCTTATGGATACACTCATTCATGAAAGGTCAAAAATATTCAACATAATGTCTCTTGTGATAGTATTACTGGGAGTTGGAAGTCTAGCCGCTTATCAGTTCGTCGTTATGCCATATTTGAAACGCAAAGGACGGAAAGAGAAAGCCGAAAACAATGTACTTGTTACCAAAGAAAAAACAGAATCTCATGAAATCGAACATAAATCAAAACCTACGAATGATTCCTAAACTTCGTATTTTCTTGTGACTCAATCTAACTCATAACTTTATATCTCATACCAAATTGATACAGCTATAACCCTCTGGTGGATGAACGCATACATTGTTACCAATCTGGATTTCTTTTCTTATAGCAGTTGCGATAATACTTGTGTTATCTCAAATTGGACTAAAGGATCTGGGAACGGCATTATTTGCTGGAGCAATATTTCTCGCGCTTATGTCCGTTTTTCCTTATAGGGTTGATTTAAAAGAAGTTACTAAAGTCGTATTTCTTACCCCAAAGAATATTTTTCTTGCATTATCTGTAGCGGTAATTCCTCTCTTAGGAGGTATCATGAATAAATCTGGTTTAATGATGGAACTTATTCACCGTTTAGATGTATCTAATAAATGGAGTTTGATGCTGTCACCTGGTTTATTCGGTTTATTACCGATGCCCGGTGGTGCTTTACTCAGCGCTCCTTTAGTTGATAGTATTGATTCAAACATCGCTCCCCATAAAAAAGTCGCAATAAATGTGTGGTTCAGACATGTGCTGATTTTAGTTTATCCACTTCAAGGTTCAATATTGGTAGTAACGGATATTGTTGGATTTTCCAATCCATACATAACTAGTGGGATTTTACTGACTCCATTTGTTATAATGGTGTCAATCGGATTTTTTTATCTTATTCTAACTACACCAAAAATTGAGAGAAAGAACACTAGAAATCTCTGGATATTTCTAAGAGACGTTTTACCAATCTTATTAGCTCCAATAATTGATATTATCTGTCGAATAATACTGGGAAGATTAGAAAATAATGGTATAGACATACCTTATTGGATAGTTCCTGAGATGTTTCTTTTCCTAGGATTAATACTCAGTGTCATTCTATCATTTATTTTATCAAAAAGTGCAAAATCCGAAGAAATTTCCCAAGTCAAAGTCAAAGAAATATTAGGAGTTGCCAAAAAAATGAAAGTTTGGCGATATCCAGTGATGATCTTTGGTATGTTTTTCTTTTTACAAGTATTTATCCGATCTGGAATGCCAGAATTCATCAGCTCACTTAATGCTCCTATGGTTTTATTCTTGCTAATTTCATTTTTACTTGGAGTTGGCACGGGACGGGTACAATTACCTGCTTCAATCTTGTTTCCAATCTATATGACTCAACATGTATTAACTGTAATGCCTTTCTTCCATTTTGGTTTAATTTACTTTGCGATATTTCTCGGTTATTTAATGACCCCTATTCATCCATGTCTTGCGTATAGTATAGACTATTTTAAGACAACATATGCAAAATCCTTCCGAAATATTGCTATCCCTTGTTTAATTGGACTTACTATTGTGTATGCAGTCTACGGTGTATCTCTTTTATTTTAAGTATTCAGTCATAGGGAAAAACCATATAATCCATGAAATTTTGATTTATTTTGAAGACTATGGTTGAACTACTTGCTCCTGCAAAGAATTTGAAATCTATTAAAGCTGGATTGAAATTTGCTGATTCCTTCTACTTTGGATTTGAAAAATTTAATATGAGGATGCAAGCAGACAACTTCACTCAGCAAGATCTCCCAAAAGCAGTTAAACTACTCCATGATAACAACAAAAAAGCATTTTTAACAACAAATATTTTGTTTTATGAAGAAGAGTTAAACGAATTACGAGAACTGTTAGAACTTGCCTATACATCTGAATTTGATGCGGTTATTCTTCATGATGTCGCTGCTGTGCAATATGCCCGGGATATCGGAATACCCTTTCATATATCTACCCAAGCTAACATATCAAACTCTGTTTCAGCACGATTTTATGAAAATTTAGGTGCCGAACGTTTAATTCTTGCACGAGAATGTTCATTGAAGCAAATTGAAAAAATTGTGAAACAATTAAAAAAAGCCGAGATTGAAGTGTTTGTGCATGGAGCAATGTGTACCTCAATTTCTGGTAGATGTTATTTCTCACAAGATATATGTGGAGGAGATAACAAGTTCTCAGCAAATAGAGGTAGATGTACTCAACCTTGTCGGCGTGATTGGACTGTAATTGATAACCAAAACAACGAATATATCTATGATGGAGTTCGTTTCATGAATTCTCGAGATTTATGCCTGATAGAATTTTTGCCAGAAATTATCAAGACGGGAGTGAAAGCATTAAAAATTGAAGGGAGAATGCGAGAACCTCACTATGTCCATTGGATTACCAAGATTTATCGGGAAGCACTAGAAGCATATAAAAAAGGCGAATTCTCGACTTCCAAGAAAAAAAAGGTTGGTTTATGGATAAATGAGCTAAAAAAAGTATACAATAGAGGATTTACACAAGGTTTCCTCTTTAATCGAATGCAATCTATCGACCACCAGTATAAATCTCCAACAAACCTATCTCACTGGCGTCTAATAAAATTGGGTACAATTACTGCATTTTCCAAACCCATTGGAATTGTTAAGTTGACTAATGGATTTATTAAAGAAAATTCACGACTGATTGTCCAAGGAAACTCCGAATCTGATACTTTCTTTCCACAACAAGTTAAACAACTTAAAATGGGGACACAATCCGTACCTATTTCTAAAAAAGCGACCGAAGCAAATCCGGTTACAATTTCCATGAAATTTGATCATTCGGTCATTCCACAAAAGGATTCATTATACCTTTTTACTGATACGACATATCGACACCGAAAATCAAGTAAGGGGAAAAAAGGTAATAAAGGGAAAAAGAAGAATGATTTTTACAAACTTTAGTAAATTCGTTTGATTACTTCCATTGCTTGAGTATCATCATTTACAGATTGAGACTGTTGGAATGCTGAATGGAAGAATTCACGATCTTCAGGATCAAAATACTTGAATCCAAACTGCTTCCAATGAGTATCCTTTGCTAGAGTCGAAATCATAGATAATTTATCACGAACAAGATTCATAACAACCAAGTTGATTATCTGGTCTTGTTTCCGCTTTGCTTTTGTGGATAACAACACTTCTCCTTTATAGTTAGAATAATTTCCATCAAATTGGAACATCATTTTTTGAATATCCATAACACCACTGTTAATGAGATTTGCAATTGCATTAATAGCCATATCACTGGAAGCAACATTCGGATTTTGGGAATTAATCACACTTGAAATCCCAGGGATTGAATTATGTTCTAAATAAGGTGCTCCGTATTCTGGAAGTAGTTTTAATTGATTCAATCCCATGATATTTTGCATATC
>JAEOTN010000094.1 GCA_016839865.1 Promethearchaeota archaeon
ATATTCGTGAATCAATTTATCTCGCATTCCAGTCATACCTCTCCAATTTAACGAAGGATATTTCTTACGAGTGTTTGATGGAATTAGTTTAGCCGCTTCTCCCACAATTTCAAGATTCCGAATCACTGCATCGATTGTTTTTTGGTCGTTCTTGAATTGTGTAAATGTGTATCCTTTAGTATATTCTACTATTTTGTCACAAGCATCTAAAACATCTTGTATATATACTCCAATCCTGTGATTATCATCATTATTGGACATAAACAACATCCTCGAGTACTCTAGGTTTAATTAGAGGTTTCAAACCATCCTTAGCTACTAAATCTACTTTTCGACCAATGCACTCAGATAGAAAATCTTCTAAATCAATATACTCAAATAGAGTAATTGGTTTAGAAAATTCAACGAGAATATCTACATCACTAGTTTGTGATGCTTGATTTCTTGCATATGAACCGAACAAACCAATGGTTTTTACATGGAAATGGGAAACTAAGTAGGGTAATTGCGTCTTGAGTATGTTGAGGATTTGCGATCTATCCATGTTAATCACCTAAACCGTTTTAGTATAGTATATTCATGAAACATTAATAATTAAGCATGAACATTACCCAACTTTCTTTATCCAATTATCTGATTCTAAAGAACTATCGAAATTTAAATTAAAAATAAATAGCTCACTCTAAAAATTCATCATCGATTCCCATTTCTTCTTTCATGATTAGGTAGCGGAATCGGTTAATCGTGCGCTTGCGGATGATTCCCATGATTTTACCTTCAGCATTAATAATTCCATAGCGTTCATGTGGAAAATCCTTTACATCCTCCCATGCATTCAAAATGTGAGTGTCTTCATGAATTAAAGGAAATTTTTGGACGAACTCCTCAACAGGTACATTATTCGGGTTTTTTCCTTCAGCAATCATTTTCAAAATAGTTTTATCATCTACAAATCCAACAATTTCGTCATCTTGGGTTATAACTATTGACCCAATGTTATTCTTAAGCATGAGTTCTGCAATAGTGCTAAAACTTACTCCAAAATCAGCCTTTATGAGATTGGTTCGTGCAAAAGCAATGATCTTAGGCATATAAAGGGGAGAGTCTATTGAAACTTAAATGTATTGCTTAATGTATTTGAAAATTAAAGGAGTAAAAAAGCCTATTTTGAGGTTCCAAATAAACAGATCACATGATCCTTATAATCTGGTAATAATTTTTCAGACTTTTTTGAGAACCTAATAGAATCTTTCACAATTCCAGACAAGCTTTCGCAACAAATATAATCTACACTATAAGAACAGACAGATTTAATGTTGTTTTGTTCAATAATGGAGGTTAATTTTTCCCGAATTTCTTTTGGTTTTTCAATTTTTGGACAAATTAAAAGAAGTGTGTGAGATTCTGCAATTTCATTAAAATTCCGATAAACTGCAGGAACACAATCCGAGCATACAGCAAGATTTGCATTTTTGAACTGAGGATGCTGTTCTTTAACAATGTGGAGCTTGATCGGCCAGTTTTTTATGAAAGATTCGGATTGGCTCAGTTTCGATACATCTTTCACAGGTTCCCCATTGTACAGAATAGCACCCATAGGGCAATTTTGTATGCAGTAGCCCAAGCCGTCACAAAAATCTTTCTTCACTACCTGAGCTTTCCCATTTATCACCCGGAATCCCCCATTTGGACATGCAGTGACACATGAACCGCATCCGGTACATTTTCTTCGGTCAATACTAATTTTTTCAAGAGTATCTGCTTTATCCATATTATCTATACCGTATGCATGAATTACTGTTAGAAAAAAATCTTTGTTGTTTTAATTTTTGCGGTAAAGTTTAATTTATGCGTTTATATGGAAAGAATATCGAGATACATAGAAATTCAGAAAAACAAACTGAACTTATTTCTCGATTGAGATGGGGTTACTTTGAAACATTTATGGCTTATTGATGATCTCTCATCTACTGCAGTGTTCTATAAAAACTACTCTGCTATGGATATTGACCAGGATTTAGTATCGGGCTTGCTTAGTGCACTTCATAATTTTTCCGAGGTAGAATTGAAAGGGGCACACGGAATTGAATCAATCCAGATGGGTGGATTATCTTGGGTTTATGTCGACGATAAAAATTACAACCTATTGTTAATTTCCGCAGACGAGAAAGGCACGGATCCTAATACCATGAAATTCCGTCTTGAGAAAATTCTTGATGCTTTTGTGCAGAGATACGAGCTGACTCCTGAGAAGTGGGAACAAACATGGAATGGTAATGTAAGTAAATACGAGGATTTTGAGCAAATTACCGACGAATATATATCGCAATGGCGTCAAGCGGAAAAAGTTATGTCTGCTGCGGCATCTTTAGATTTAATGGGTGTAGCTCAACAAATACTCAACTTGTTTACTAACATCATTAAGAATGCATTCACTTCCAAGAAAGAAAAAGAACTCCATTACATGATTTTGAAGACTTTGTCGAAATTGTTGAAACATCCTGAATATCAGAAAGATCTTGAGATTCAAAAAATCACATTTGATAGCGAATTCGAATGGAATATTATAACCCTAAATCCAGTTGAAGTAGACCATATTCTCTTGGAACAGATCCTTATGCGTTTGATTCACGAAATCAAAGGAATTTTTCTAAAATACTTCAATGCACCGCTGTATTATGAAAATATGTCACAGGAAATATTCCCATATCTGATTTCAAGCTGGAGTTTATTACGCAAACTCAATATCGACAAGAAAATCATGAGTATTTTCTTATCTGTCTAAATCCATTAGCGAACATGTTCGCCGAAAACTTATAAATTATAAATTGCTACATATAAATGTATGATATCTGACCAATTTGGATTAGATGAAATCGATCGTAGCATTATTACTTTGCTCCAAAAGCATCCTAATATCACTCACAGTGAAATCGCTAAGCGTATCGGTAGAAGTCAGCCTGCTGTGGGTTCAAGAATTCATCGATTAGAAGAGAAAGGTGTCATTTCTTCTCAGTATGGAATTAATTTTAAGAACGCAGACATTATTTTGGCAAAAGTAGAATTAAACTCAAAGGAACCAGATGAAATCATCGAAATGGGTAAATATTGTCCCTTTGTTGTTAATTGTATGAAATTAAGTGGAGAAAATAACATTCTCCTCCTCCTTGCATCCTCTTCTATGAAAAAAATAGACGCTGTGGTTGATTGCCATTTCAGAAACCATGATCATATACAAAATGTGAAATTAGACATAGTTACTGGCTTTGTTAAGGATTTTGTTCTACCTATTGACTTTGAAATGGATAATCATGACCCAGATCCACTAGAAGGTTGTGGAGATGGCTGCGCTAGGGTAAAAGCTTTAGAAGCTGCTGCAGAGAAAGCCAAAACGTAAAAAATACTTAACTTTCTATTCAATTCCGTTTTTTTCTTCATTAATTAGTTTAGTGTTTAGTATAACCTCTGATGGAAGTCCCACTCCTTTAGGGAGAGGATGAACCTTGGGATAATCGAAAAAATATTTTTGTTAGTAGTTTATATACTTTTTTTTATACTAGAAGTGCCGACCATGATTTTGACAGCGAAACTTCGCATTTTTCCTACTGAAGAACAGGTAACTCTTCTCTGGGTTCTTTCGGAGAAATGTCGATTGATCTACAACTTCGCACTAAATGATCGGATCGAGAATTGGAAACAAATTCGCAAATTGCCCAAAGAAGAACGGGTTTATATCAACTACATGGATCAACAAAACCAATTACCTATAATCAAGGAGCAATATCCCGAATATAAATGGGTCTATTCAAAGGTTCTCCAAAGCGTTTTAAGGAAACTAGATGCAAATTATAAATCCTTCTTTGGTTTATGGAAGCGGGGGGATATAAATGCAGGATTGCCGAAATTCAAAGGGAAGAAATTTTTTCAAACACTCACCTATAATCAAAGCGGATTTAACTACAAGGGGGGAGTAATTGCCTTTTCCCACAAACATCCTTCCAAAACCAAGCTCGAATTCTCCCTAAATTCAACCGTTCCCGTAGATACCACAATCAAGCAAGTCGAAATCTTTCGCGATTCGAAGGAAAGGTGGTTTGTTGCGCTGAATTATGAAATCCCAGCTGTCCCATATGTGGATAATGGTAAATACCAAGCAATTGATTTGGGGGTGTCAAAAATCGTGTCCGCGGTAAATTTAGATTCTAAATTTATTCAGATTCCCAATCGACGGGCGGATCTGTATTGGAAAAAGAAGTTAACAGAAGTACAATCGAAACGGGATCATTGTAAAAAAGGATCGAATCGCTGGAAAACCTTGAATCGAAAATATTCGACGATGCATTTCAAATGTGCCAATCAGCTCCGGGATTTCCAACATAAAATCTCCAAAAAAATCGTCGAAAACACCCGCGCTAATACGATCATTGTGGGTAAATTGGATATTAAAACAATGGGGAAGAAAAAGAAGGGGACGGGAAAGGCGCGAGTGACCAAAGCTCGAAAAACCCTCAATCATTCAATCCAAAATACAGGGAGTTTAGGAAGATTTACCAAATTTTTGACCTATAAAGCTGAAAAACGAGGTAAAAGATTAATAAAAATTGATGAATCTTACACGACTCAAACCTGTGCGAAATGTGGGGCGCGGAAAAAGTTGGGATTATATGAAAGAGTAATATATTGTGAATGCGGAAATAACCTTGATCGGGATTTAAATTCAGCAATCAATATTATGCTAAAATTTCTCTCTGAAAAAACACGGTATGAGTTCCTATCACAACAATCCTCTGTGGACGAGGAATCCTTTCGACATCAGTGGAAAGGGTTTAGCACGACAAACAGCTCCCTTTACTGTGTAACCTAGGGAGACTCGTGCGAAATTCCTCCTTTGAGGGAGGCATAGTTCACTTTTGCTGTAAAAGCTTAACACTTAAAAATGGAGAAACAGAATTGTTTGGTACAACTGGACAAGTTGATAAATTATCATGATCTCAGATCTAATTCATAAGCCTGTAGAGGAAGCAGAAAAAGGCGAAAAGCATGTCCCACACATCGAAGTTAGTGGTGGGAAGGTTATTGTTAAATGTGGTAAAGATATAATGCATCCAAGCACTGAGGGTCACTATATAAAGTGGTTGAAGTTATACGGCGTAGATAAAGAAGGTAAGTTCCTAGAATTAGGTTCTCACTGCCCAAAACCAGTCGAAGAACAACCCGTTGCTGAATTTGAGGTGGATGTAAGCAATTTGAAAGAATTACACGCACTTATCTTCTGCAATTTGCATGGCTTGTGGGAAAACATGCTTGCTTTATAATTAAACTAACTGTGTTGCACAAAATCCATTAAAAACATCGAGATATAAATATCTCGGAACTATTTTTCTTTTTATAAACTCCTTATAAAATCTTAAGCAAATTCTTGATCTTTCCTTTATTTTCTAATCACCAGAATTATGTGCTTCTCCCTCTTGAAATACTTAAACATTATTTTAAGTGAATAAAAATGACACAAGAAAAACACGAACATGAGCACAAACACGAACACCGACGTCAAGTTTGGGTAAATCCCACCAGTCCAAACGATTGTGGATGCCAAGATCCTGACGAGGAAGTCTTAATCCTTAATTATGAAATTCCAGGAGTAAAGAAAGATAAGATTCACCTACATGTAGTTGAAAGTGGTCTACGCTTAGTTGCACCTCGAAAAGAAGAAGATTATGACTTTGTTAACACATACAATTTCACATGTGATGCAGACCCAAAAAATGTAAAAGCTAAATACTCAGATGGAGTATTAGAGGTGGAAGTGCCTTATACATGCCCTAATCCGTATAAAGACGTTCCTCCAGTAAAAATTGACTAGAATTTTCTACGATATCTCTTTCTTTTTTTCTTTTTCCTTATTACGAAGGATTACTTCTTTCGCAAATTCATAGTACTCCATAAAGGAATACGTCTCATAATTCGGTGCGGTCATCATTTCTTTTAAAGTCAACTTTTCGACTTTAAGCTTAATTTTTCCGATGGATAATGCGCCATAAATGTAGGAATTTTCATATTCCATTGCTTTCCAATAAGTATCAATTCCCTCTATTCCAAGAGGAGGAACTGCATTAGAGTCAGCAAAAATCTTATTGTCAGGAATTTTTTGTAAAGTGATAGCTGAGATGAGTTGAACACCAGCAGATCCACAAGTGAAAATCAAATCCTTATCCTCACATAGTTTTGCCCTCTGAAGTTCATCTCCCATAGCATGGGCTGTTAGTCGGATATCATACATCCTGCTTAATTCCTCTGCAGCACGTTGTGCTCTTTCCTGAGATCGGGATAATATCGTTGTGTCAGCACCATTTTTTGCACATAAAGTTGCAACAGTTTGTCCTACCATACCTGTTCCACCAAATACTATTGCTTTACACTCACTGAGCGTTTTTTTACCAATTAAATTGAGATCCGACTCAATTTGAGCAACTATAGTAGCCCCGGTTGTATATCCTCCTCTGGGATCGATACACATGGTTAATTCAAATCCAGGAATCATACTTTCTCTTGCAATATCTAAGATCCTCTTCAATTGTGCATGATTAGAACCATTCAAGAAAATTTTTGTGAATTTAGAACCGTTACCTCCTCGCGAGAACATAGCGTCCTCAATAAGTTGTCGGATATTGTTTTCTGTGACTTTTCCCATAGGAACTACAATATCATAACCAGAATCATAAGCAACATTAATATCAAAAGGTGATGGGTGGGGATCAGCATCGAGAAGATATAAGATCATTTTCTTATCAGACATAAGTACACCTCGAACGATTTTCCTTATAAAGTTAAACCAATTTTTACCAAGGAAAAAGGGGGGCAACCCAATTTACATACAAGGGTAAGACGTATAGATTAAATATAATGTGAGTTAAGAACCCGAGCAACAAACCCAACAGAGATCCAACAATCACATCACTGAGGTAATG
>JAEOTN010000095.1 GCA_016839865.1 Promethearchaeota archaeon
GAGACCATACTGAATACCATTAGTAAAGCTATCAAACTTACTACAATTGCTCCTGTAGCTCGTTTGAAAAAGCTACTAAATAATGTAACGAAAGCCATTACTGCGAACGTGTAGAAAGCAGCCCATCCAAATGATGCTAAAATCTCAATTGGGACTTCACCATATTCAATTAACGTAATTACTCCAATCATAATGTAATACGAAAGTAAGGCTACGATGGCATAGAGATAACGAGCAATATATCTGCCGATTAAGAGACGATATTTCGGGATTTTTGGGAATAGTAAATTACCTGTACTCTTTTCAAAATCCTCCACAATCATGGTACCAGCGAATGTGACAGCAATAATATAGATCAGCATAGGAAAAAAAGTACCGAAATATGCAGGTATATATTCTATCGCATTTTCTGCGGGTTCTAATCCCAACCGACTAACTTGAAGAGATATAATAATGATATTTAGAGCGAAAATTAACACTGCAGTTCCAATCATTGAAAGTAATTTGATCCAGTTACGTTTAAATTCGAATTTCATTGTCTTTTGAATTTGAACAAGACTTCTTTGTGCTCCAGTTTTTCGTTCTACTTCAATAGGTTCTGTTCTACTCATGTTCACATCTCCTCCTCCCTTTGATTAACGTAATCAATATACAAGTCTTCGAGTAGTCCTGCTTTAGGCACTGAAAATTCCAACACGTCAAGTCCATCGTTTACTAAGGCTTTAAGTATTGCAACTTGGTGAATTGGTTCTCCATCAAATTGAATTTGGATAATACCAGTTTCATGATCATAGAGTAAAGGCTTTCGTTCATCACCTAAAAAGGGCTGGATACATTGGGTGATTTTCGGTATAAGTTGTTCAATTTCACCATTTTTTGCATTCAATTCCAGATGAATCACACTTTTCTTCGCGATTGCTTCTAGGTTTTCCAGTGTGTCAATAGCGACGAGTTTTCCGTGTGAAATGATTGCAACTCTATCCGCTACCTCACTAATTTCATAAAGCAGGTGAGATGACAGAAATATTGTTTTTCCCAAGTCACTCATTTTTAAGAGGAATTCCCGAACTAATAATCGAGCAGTGGGGTCAAGACCTGTGGCTGGTTCATCTAGAACTATGATATCTGGATCGTGGACAATTGCAGAGACGATTCCAATCTTCTGGCGCATTCCCTTACTGAAATTCTTAATTCTGGTATCTATCCATTTCATCATACCGATCATTCCAACAATTTCCTCGACTCGCTCTTTTAGCTTTTTCCCACTTGGGAAACCTTTAAGTTCTCCGAAATAGGTCAAGATTTGCCTGGGTGTCATATCACCGTAAAATGCGGGATTCTCGATAAGAAAGCCGACGTTATTTAGTAATCGGTCTTTATTTCTTGAGTTTAAAGGTTCAAGATGGCTATTTTCGCGAATATATACTTGTCCTTGATTAGGACGAAGTAGATTCGCAAGCATTTTCATTGTGGTGCTTTTACCAGCTCCATTCTCCCCCAGAAAACCGAGTATTTCTCCCCGATATATTTCCAGGTTAAGATTGGAAACAGCAGTAAAAGTACCGAATTTTTTAGTAACGTTTTCATATTTTACAATTACTTCTTGAGTTTGAATGTGATTCAATCCTCCGTTCTTTTTGCATTTTTGCAAACTATTAATTTCTATGAATTTGTGCAAGTATTTAACCTTTTTGCAAATATGCAAAAAAGAAAATGTTCTATCAAAACCAAATATTTGATCCTGTAACTTTCATTTGTGTCAACCAATCTTTTATTTTGGCTGAAATCAGTAAATCAGGATTTTCATGCACCCAAAATGTCTTTATAGATTTCAATTTTACAAAAGATTCCGGTATTGATTGAAATCTATTAGAATTTAATGTAAGAACTGATAGATTACGCAGATCCCCCATTGTGGGAGGAAGTTCAGATAATCTATTGTTATTCAAGATTAGATGTTGAAGTTGGGTAAGTTTAGTAATACATCTTGGGATTGAGCTTAGTTTGTTCCCAAAAATTGTCAATTCTTCTAGTTTCTTTAACCTACAAAGACTAATGGGGATCTCGGAAATCTGATTATTAGCTATAGAGAACTCCCGTAAATTAATAAGAAGACCAATCCAGCTTGGAATATTGGGAATATTATTATTGTATATTGACAACCGGGTGAGTGGAAGAGTTTCACAAAAAGATGGAATTTCCTCTAGTTCCAACCCAAATAAGTAGATATCAATTAGATTTGGAAAATCAGCAAGCCAATCAGGAAATTTCTGTATATGAGTTTCTCCAATTGATAGGGATTGAAGAGATTCGATGTTTAGAATTTCAACAGGAAGAGTATGTAATGGATTAGTATGTAAGTGTAATAAGCGTAGATTTTCAAGATTTGCTATTGAAGATGGTAAAGACGTGAGTTTATTTCGACTTAGCAATAACTGAGTGATGCAGTTATCTTCATACTGAAATCCAAATTTCTCAAGTGATGTAGGTGGTAGAGGAGGTATTTTTTTCTTCAATAAATACTGTAAGTCGTAAAGAAATTCAGCTTCCTTATTGTTCAGTTCAATTCCGTTATACTCTTTCATCGATTAACTCCCATTATGACCATTTTTGGAAGTAAGACATCCGGGTATTCTGTATAATCGGTTTCTGAAAATCTTTGATATTCTAAATGAAGAATTCCACCATATGCAATTCTGAATTGAAATATATTGCTATAGGGGATTCCTGAATAAAGAGCAAGAGTACATCTCATTGGACCTGAATGGGTGGTAATGAGTATTTTTTCTCCCGGTTTAGTCTCCACTAATTCATCAAAAAAACTCTTCATTCTCGAGGTGACATCTTTGTAATTTTCAGTTGATGGAGCAGCACTTTCTTTAACTTCTTTTACCCACGTTGAAAAATTCGCAAGCCCGATCTCTTTCCATTGAGCCATCTCCCAAGGTCCGAATTCGATTTCCTTTAATCGATCATCTTGAATGATTTCTCCATCTTGAAGATATTGCGCTAGTTTCATTGCTCGTGTTAATGGACTGGAATATACTTTATCGAATGGAAACCATTGTGCTAATCGTTCTTTTACTGCTGCTGCTTCACTCGGGAATGTATCAGCTAATGGTAAATCAGTGGTTCCATAACATAGTTTTGAATCCACTGCGACTCTGGTGTGTCTCACGATCAAAATATCCATAAAATTGCATAAGACAGCACTCTAAAAAAAAGGATAGAATTTATTGAATTTCTTCAAGCGAAAATTCTCTTATCGCAATGTAAGGATCTTCAATGAAGCGTTTCAAAAACGTATAATTGATTACTAGGTTATGTACTATTCGTTTATTTATGCGATTAAGACGATTCACAGTTTTTCTTCTGAATCCCGCAGGGATATTGACCATATTTCGAAAGATCATAGTCACAAATTCGTTTAAATTTTGAATTGGTATCACTCTTTTACCTTCAGGGAATCGTTTCACATTTGAAATTACAATTTGGAACAACTCATTCAGGTTCTTAGTGATGATTTTGAGTTCTTCCTCACTCATCTCGACTTCAATCGCATTTTTTACTTGTTTTTGAGACAGCATGATAATAACTCCATCTATAATTGGCAATCTAGCATATTTAAATGAGTATGAGAGATAAAAAAGGAGAATAATTTTGGTGCTTATGTAGTAAACCAAGAGCACTTCTGGAAATACTAATCTACAAACTTATTCTTCAGAACGTGTCATTTTAAAGACTACAGGTCGCTTGTAATCAGGACAACAGGCTTTGTGCGTGTTTCCATCGTCTTCAAAATATGGATAGGAGCCACCTGATTCCAACACACGAATATAGGGATAGAGACTATTAAATGCGGCTGGACAGATTTTTCCACGATCTTCAGGATAATGGAATGTCTCGTCAATTTTATGGTTTAACGGGCATTTTCCTTCTTCAAGAATATCAATAATTTCTATCTTTACTTTGTATGGAGTCATAGTAAATACGTTAATTGTACTAATTTTTAAGTATTAGCCACAAAGAAAAATTTTGATTAGCTCTCATAGATAAATAGACAAATTGAATTATCTAGGTAATACTCAATTTATTTAGCACATGAATGGGGATACATATATTGCTTCTAGGAGGTTAAATTATGGCAATTGAATCTTGGCTAGATTATTTCAATGGGATTTCAGCTTTAGTGAATGTTTTATTAGGGTTTTCATTTGGAATTTATTTTTTCGTTAAATATATTCAGTCTAAGAAAGGTCTTCTTCCTCTGGTTGGGCTTTTATTCATCGGATTGGGTTGTTTTTACTTAGGACCCGCAACTTCATTCATTGCATTATTGTTAGGTACAAATATCTCAGGACCAGTGTATGGTTATTTGAGTTACAGTTTTACCCCGCTTACTATGATTGTAGCAATGATATTGGGTTTTAATATTTTCAAGCACGATTGGCGCTTCAAAACGATGTGGGTTCTTGTTCCTGTAGCTTTAGTTTTCTGGTTTTTCTTCTACATCTTTCCGGAACAAACATTTGAATATCCGGTTTATTACGCCTACGAATTTACCAGGAATTTAATGGATGTATCTTTTACCGGAGTTGGTTTAGTAATCCAAGCATTTTATATATTAGGCGCCGTAGCAGTTTTAGGTGGCGGATTCCTCGCACTTACTCGTAAAATCAAGGGAACACCTGAATTTAAAAAAGCAGTTGCTCTCGGAATAGGGTGGATTTTCTTTGGTGTTAGTGGTGCTCTTGATGCACTTTTATCAGAAAGATTTCCTTTCATTATTGCTCCTGCAAGGGCTCTTATGTTAACTGCCTATATTTTGATTTTCATGGGTTTCAAACCAATTCGAAATTAAAAGAAAAAATAATTATTCATCTTTTACCGAACCCTAATCCAATAATTTCTATCTTTTTTTTCATTGGAAACATGTTGAAAGGAGTAACAATACTGTACGCGGTACGTTTAGTTGGCAATTTTGATGATGATATGGCTAATTTTGGGAAAATTTGTTAGATCTAATGATTTTTGGATGGAAAACTGAGAAGACCGTGCAGTACTAGGAGAAAAAAGGGGGAAATTTTACCGATTAGGTATCGGTAAAAGATGAAAAAACCCTAATTAATTTTTATCGAACCTAATCGCAATAATTTTTAATTTTTTTCTCTTGATAGATGTATAAAGGGATCACACTAATGAACGATGACCGTTTAGTGACGTAATTCAAACAATTTGATGCAAAAATCGTTTTTCGGATGGACTCTTGGGACGAAAGGAGATGACCGCTCAGTACAAGGGAAAAAAAGGGAAAAATTTAGCGATTTAGCTTCGGTAAAAAATTATTTACTTGGGATACTGAATCTTTGATAGCAATTCTTGTATTATCTCCCCATTCTTATCGAACATGTAATGCTTCTCAATGGATTTCATTTTTTCGCGGGTTTCTTCTTCTCCAGAAGTTTGGAGGTAACAGAGATGGAGATAATGTAATACATCAGGTCTAACATACGTGCCATTATTTCATCGCCATTATTTCTTCAGTTCTCCGCATTTCTCACAGACTTGAGCTTCCCCGGAATTTCGAGTTCCACAATCTTGACACCACCAATTAAAGAGGATACATTCCAGTGAGTTCAACACCACCTACTTGAACAAGCAACGTGGAAAAACCGATTCCCAATGCCAGTGAGAATCCGTGAAAACGCCACTTATTTTTAAAAATGATGATGTATAGGATGCCAATAGCCAAACCTATGAACTTAAATAAATAAAGCGGAACTGTAAGTGTACCAAATCATATATTAGAATCCGAACCATTTTTAGGAGTACGGTTGCTGTCTTGGATACATTACGTTCTTCCATTTCCTTATTTCAGTTTTTTGCATTTATAAAACTATATAGATTTAATTTTTACTAGGTTAAATCATTTATAATGAAACAACTTAAGCGAAAAATCATTGCAATTGCAATAGTTTCAATTTTTCTTGGTAGTATTCTTTCTGGAGGTGTGTGGTTTTTGGTAAGGCAAAAATATCCTAAAATTATAAAAAGTTTACCCGACCCGTTTATTCTAAACAATGGAACTCGCGTATCTACCCAGCAAGAATGGGACATAAGAAGAACGGAAATTAAGGAATTGCTTCAATCAATTGAATATGGAACAATTCCAGGACGTCCTGATAAGGTACGTGCCACAGAGATTAATAGTGAATTAGTGGAAAATGGCACAAAAAAGACTTTAGTTTTATCCATTACACCATTCAATTCGACTCCTTCAGTTGTGTTTAACATGACTGTTTGGGTGTATACACCTAATACACCTGGTCCTTTTCCAGCAGTGATTGATTGGCCTTTTGGGAGTCAATC
>JAEOTN010000096.1 GCA_016839865.1 Promethearchaeota archaeon
ATGTACATCGATATATTTTTCATATTTCCCAAGCACTTCATATCGGATTTGAGACCAAGATTTCGATGAGGTGGACTTTTCATACCAGGGCATTCCATAGAAGTGATATTCTCCTAACTGCAATCCGCTATTTCGCAAAATATAAATCTTATTTCCAATGATTTGTGTGTTATTTCGATAGTTTCGAGAATAATCAAATACGTCATCAAATTTTTCTAATATTTCAGTAATTTTTTCTTGTGATAAATTTAATCGAATTAGGTAGAGTTGAAGCATCTCTACATTTATATACAGACTCCCTTCTTCACTGTCTTTGGGAGTTAATGTCCAATCAAACCAATAGTCATGATTCCCTTCCACAAATAGGATTGGAATTTCCTTATTCGTCCATTGTCGGATGAAAGATAGTTGAACAAATGGATAGAAAAACCACATCGGATTGATATTTTCGATGACTTCCTTGGAAAATGGAAAGGTAGATAAATCCCATGTGAAATCACCACAAAATATCAATGCATCAAATTTGTTATCCTTATTCTTAAAAAACGACTCTAAATCTGTATAAAACTTCTCAGTATATCCAAATTTTGATGCCAAAACTGTTATCTTTGTTAAAGACCAAGGATAATGCGTGTCGGATATAATAGCTAAACGCATTCTTTAAGTTTAGAAACATCGTTTAAGTAGATCATGTGTGACACATTCGCAATCCTAGGTCCTTATACAAAAAATGGTAATACTCTTTTTGGAAAAAATTCTGACCGAGAAACAGATGAGGTACAAAATGTTGTGTTTGTACCTGGAAAAACACATCCTCAAAGAAGTGAAGTAAAATGTACCTACATCAGTATTCCTCAAGTGGAAGAAACTTACGATACAATCATTTCCCAGCCATTTTGGATGTGGGGCGCTGAAATGGGAACCAACAAGTATGGTGTATCTATTGGAAATGAAGCTGTGTTTACAAATGAATCACCCAATAAATCTGGATTACTTGGTATGGATATGTTACGCTTAGCTCTTGAACGTTCAAAAAGTGCTAAAGAAGCTTTAGTTAATATAATTGATTTATTAGAAGCACATGGACAAGGAGGTAATTGCTTCTATCATATGAATCTTTCATATATTAATACCTGGTTAATCGTTGACAAAAACCGGGGATTTGTATTAGAAACTGCGGGGGAACATTGGGTATGGAAAGAATTTATTGATAATTACAATATTTCAAATGCTCTTACCATCGAAGATAAATACGATGAAATCTCTGAAGATGCGATTTCTCATGCAATAAAAAAGGGATACTGTTCATCTGAACAAGATTTTTCATTCAAGAAAAGCTATTCGGCCAAACTAACAAGATCTCCGTTCGGTGCAATTGTTCGAAGATTTAATAAAGGAGAAGTTAGACTAAATCAGCATCAAACCTCTATTTGCTCTTATGCGCAGGAAAAGTCTGCAACTATTCAAACTGTAATGGAAACGCTACGTTCCCATTATAACAACTCAAAAATTCCCACATATAGTAATAAAGATATTTGTTGGCATGGTACTAGGTTGTTAAGTATATCTCAAGCAACTAATTCTTATATTTCAGAGAATAATACGGATGAGATCACATCAATATGGACCACAATTGGTTCATCTCCTTGCATACAGATGTATAAACCCTTCTTTTTACACCGTAATTCTCAGAACTCATTTCCTGATGGTGGATTCGGGTATAAATTTTATAACAAAGATGCAGTTTGGTGGCAAAATGAGATATTGCATCGTTTAGTTCTTGAAAATTATGCTGAACGGTTAGCTACTTATGAAAACCAAAGAAATACACTTGAAAAACAATGGATTGATCAAACCGACAAAGTAATTCAAGAGGGGGGAGACGTTTTTGCGTTATCTAATGAGTTACATGAAAAAGGGATTGACTTAACATCTCAATGGATAGAAAGAGTTAAGAATATTCCTGCAAAGCAAAAAGGGCTTCATTGGAGATACTGGAATAAATTATCAAAAACTAATAAAATGCCTTGATTGAGAATCACTCAATTCTGAATATTCCCCTTTCCTTATTTTTGATCAGTAGATATTAAGCAAACGAGTGATGAGTACACGATATCATCAAAATTTACTGAGGTTTGGAAATTGAAAATATTAATGGTAAATCAAGGTGTACTAGAAGAAAAACCCGAGCTCGTTAACCATCCTATCTTTTCAACTGGAGATGTGTACATCGTTGATAATACGGAGACAATCTGGCTTTGGATTGGTGAAAAATGTTCGGTTGATGAAAAAGCTGTCGCTGCGGCGGAAGCACGAAGAATAGATGAAGAACGTGGCGGTAGCGCGAAAATCATTACAGTTGATCAAAATTACGAAACTGCAGAATTTCTCGCTCTTTTAAACGGTCTAAAAATCGTTCATAAAAATCTGGCGAAAACTATGCTTACCGATGTAAGTACGGGGCATTATGCAGGTCATGAAGAACATATCAACACACTCTACCGAATCTCTTCAGAGGAATTCGAGGGTATAGACTCTATGAAGTTTACGCAAGTTGAATGGCATTTAGAATCACTTGATAGTGAAGATTCCTTCGTTGCAGATCTAGGGGATTATATATGGATCTGGCAAGGCGCTACTTGTAATATCAAAGAAAAGGTAAAAGCGAGAAGTTTTGCTACTCAATTCGATGCAGATCGTGCAGGAGTTCAACAAGTAAAAGTTTTTGAGGAAGGAGAAGACGCAGAGTTCTTGGCTATCTTTGATGGAGAATTACCGGGTAAAAAATTAGTCGGACCTGATTTGCATCCAGAGCAAATGGAACCTGAAGAGTCAAGCGTACCTTTTCCTGACGTACCAAAACCACAACCATTACCATTGCCTGGAGAAACGATTATATCAGAACCTGCACCAGCTCCAGAACCAGTATCTGAGCCTGAACCAGTACCAGCTCCAGAACCCATGTTTGAGCCTGAACCAGCACCAGCTCCAGAACCCATGTTTGAGCCTGAACCAGCACCAGCTCCAGAACCAATGCCTGAGCCTGAACCAGCACCTGTACCTAAGCCAGCAATCCCTACAGATGGCGTGTTGGTACAACGAGATGGTGGAAGACTGAGATGTCCGAAATGTGGAAATGTTAAAGTTCAAATGATCCGAGAAATTGAGGATAAGACTCACATTTTAAACGATTATCCCTTAATTTACGGCAAGAAACATGTCTGCGGAGTTTGTGGAACTCACTGGCGAGTAGAGGAATAATCTAAACCTAACTTAATTTTCTTTTTTCTTTTTCATTTTTTCTTTCAGAAACCATTTTATTTTCTCCCACCAAGAAAGCAAATGATGAGTGATTCTACCAAATTTCCAGTTATAGACGGACATATTGATACATTGTTGGGATTACGTTATCATGGAGACCGATTATTCCATGTAAAATCTGACAAAGGTCACTGTGATCTACCAAGAATGAAGGAAGGTGGAATAATTGCCGCTCTTTTTGCGATTTATCCAGCTAGGACTCGCAGTAATATACTCCAAGGTATTGATGAATGGTTAAAACTTGTTTATACTCCAATAAATGAGCTATATCACATAAAATCAATTAGTGATTTTAAAAACGCGCAATCCAAAAATAAAATCGGGGCGATATTACATTTTGAAGGGGCTGGAGGAATTGATAAAGACCATCAATTATTACGGCTAGCATATTTTATTGGCCTGAGAACACTGGGATTATGCCACGCAAATAAGAATAAATTTGCAGCAGGAGTAATGTTTGGAGATGTTAAGCAATATGAGTCAGGATTATCTGAATTAGGAATAGAATTAGTGAGAGATGCTCAATCTATGGGGATAACAATAGATGTATCCCATCTAAATGACCAATCTTTCTGGGATTTAATTGAAGTCACGACAAAACCTATTATGGCTACTCATTCGAATAGTAGGGTTATTGGAAACCATTTGAGAGATTTAACCGATGAGCAATTAAAAGCTGTGCAAGAGAAGCATGGGACAGTTGGAATCAACTTTGGGGGAACGTTCTTGGATGCAAACATAACTAAAGAGACAGTAAATAATCTTACCTTAGAAATATTCAAAAAGCATATTGATCACATAGTGGAAGTAACTGATATCAATACTGTTGCAATTGGAACTGATTTTGATGGCACTACTATTCCCGATTGTATAAAAGACGTAACTTACTTGCCAAAACTATGGCAGTACTTGTTAAATGGGGGGTATTCTAAAAAAGATCTTGAAAAAATTACATATAAAAACTTACTTCGGGTTTTCAAAGATACGTGGAAATCATGATTTTTCTTGGATTGTAAAAATTTTTCTCCATTTTCTTAAATATATTTATTTGCATTTCATCATTTTCTCTGATAAGGTGATTTCTTGCATTAAAAATGATTTTTGAGAGAAGGTTGTACACTATCGATGGGATTCAGCATAAAAAATAAGTGAGTGATGATAGATCATGAAGGATATTAAAATAGATTACGTTCATTTTGGTACGTTCACTTGTTCATAATCTCATTTTTAAGTAACTTGGTCTAACTTGATTTTGTTCTAATCAATTCATTATACAGAAATTTGAGGAATAAAAAATGAAAATCAAGGAAAAAACTCCGAGAACTTTTCGTGCACTAACAAATAGATTGCATGAATTGCTAGGTAAGGAAGAACTCCCAAGTGCAATCTGTTTGGTTTCTCGAAAAGGAAAAGTTCAATACTGCAACAAAATTGGATGGAAAGATTTAGAGAATAAAATCCCAATTGAATTTAATGATATTTTTCAAATCGCTTCCATGACGAAACCAATCATTGCAATTGCTATTTTATCACTAGTTGAAGAAAAAAAGTGCACATTGGATGATCCGATATGCAATTATCTCCCAGAGTTCAGCTCAATGAAAATCTTGAAAAGTGTAAATAAGGAGACAGGGGAGTTAGAATTGATAGAAAATCCAATACCGATCACTATCAAGCATCTTCTTACTCATACTTCAGGATTAAGTTACGGATTTTACCCGAAAATGGTCCCAGTAGATAAATTATACGAAGATAAATTCGGATCCTTAGGTGATAATAGTCTTCTAGCACTACCAGATAGAATATTGGGAGGGAAATTTGGAAAAAATTTGGCTGATTTTAGTAAAAAATTATCAAGTTTACCTTTGATCGCAGAGTCAGGAAAGATGTGGTGGTATTCAGTTTCTTTTGATTTATTAGGACATTTAGTTGAACTTATATCAGGAATACCTCTCGATTCATTTCTTAAAACTCGTATTTTCAATAAATTGGGAATGATAGACACAGATTTCTATGTGCCTTCTGATAAGTGGAGTAGACTAGCAAAATCTTATTTCAATGATGAAGGGGAACATCTAATTGAATCAAAAGGATTTTTGGCATTTAAAAAAAAGCCTTCGTTTTTGTGTGGTGGAGGAGGTTTATTTTCCACACTAGAAGATTACTTGAAATTCTGCACTATGATTCTAAATGGTGGAGAATTGAATGGAACACGAGTTGTATTTAGAGATTCTATAAATCTTATGTTATCTGATCATCTCCCCGGGGGTCGAAGATTTAATGATATTGGACCTTTCGGGAATCCTGAAAGTGAACCATACAAATTATGGGCTGGATTTGGTTTTGGATTAGGTGGATGGGTGAAACTTGATGAAAACATGTGGAAATGTGGAGTCGGAACCTACAGTTGGGCTGGGTCTCAAAATACGTTCTTTGAAATTGATCGTAGAAATCATGTAATTAATATATTAATGACTCAAAGAGTCCCAAAACCAGATGGAATTTTTCGATTTAAGTGGATTGAGTACACAAATTTAGTGTATGAGGGATTGAATCTTTGAGTCTTGAATTCTATTGTGAATTAACTCCCGTGAAACCATGTTATGTGGGAAATAGAGATGAACCCCCTTATGAAACAGGTCGGTTTTATGGATTCAATTGTCATATTGCATGGGGAGTTGGAACTCGTTTAAAAGAAGATATCATGGAACCGGGAAATGAACGTGTATATTTCTTTCGTTACTACAAAGGAGTTCCACCCAAAGAAAGAATAGCTAGTAGTACAAAAAGCGGTACGATTTGGGACTTTCAACAACAGCCACGAGCAAGTATCATAATGTTTAGTGAGTTTAAGGAACGCACTGCGTTCTACATTGATTTCGAACTTAGATCCAATACACCCATTCAGTTTTTTGGAGGTCAAGCAGATGATATTCAATATATCAGAGAAATACAACGAGGAGAGAGAACAA